>JAGGZT010000005.1 GCA_021161905.1 Acidobacteriota bacterium
CCTGTATATCACTATCCAGATAAGAAAAAACTTCTGCTTGTAGTTTTTGAGGAAGAATCCTTAAAATAATTGCATAATCTTTGGCATCAATTTCTCTAAATAAATCTGCTATGTCAGAGGCATGCCAGGTCGATATAACATCCTTTAACACGCCCCAATGTTTGTTTTTAATTAGTTCTTCAACTTCTGGCTGAAGCAGTTGTATCATCGGATTTAAAATTTTTTTATCCTTTTTCATGATTTCACCAGTTTATAAGTACATTTTATTTAAACCCCCAAATAAAAAGTACATATAAACAATCTGCATATACTCTCCTCTGGGCAACTATTGTTTTTTGTTTTCTGCTCAGTTCCACTTCCTTTTAAAAGACTATTAAGTGGGTTTTTTATTACAGAAAGATTTTTAATCTTGCTGTTTTCTCTATACTCAATTTTCACAGCAGGGATTTTGCCTTCCCTTGCCATTTTATAAAGAAAAGAGTTCGAAACAACCATTAAAATGGCTCCCCAGGGTGGACTCGAACCACCAACCCTCCGGTTAACAGCCGGATGCTCTGCCAATTGAGCTACTGGGGAACCCCCTCGTAATCTATACATCAGCTCTTTCTGAAAATCAAGCCCCTTTTTCGAGAATTTAACCCTCTACCCCGTTAAATGAATCTACCCTCCCTGGAGCCAGAGAGGGTAGATATTTGGCCCTTTCCTTCCTTTCTTGAGTTAGCCTTCCTTTTCCTTTCCTGCTTCTCCCGCTTCCTCAGTCAGTAAGGGGTTTTCGGAAAGGAAGCGATCGATATCGACGCTCGGCGCATATTCCTCGAGCACCTTCCGCTGAGTTTCCCGTCTTACCGCTATCGGGACCGCTGCCCCAGGGGCGGGGAAGAAGATGCTTCCGATGTCGTTTTCCAGGATGGCAAGAAGCTGAGAGAGGATTACATCGCGGGAATCGGGAAAAAGAGGGGCTACCTCCAATTTATAGGTCCAATAGGTACGAGCAAGGTCGATAAACGGTCCCTCAGAGAGGGAGTAGTTTTCGGCAAGGGTGGTCCCCAACTTCTCCTTTATCCGTTCCTCAGGACAGAAACCCTCCCCCTCAGCCACTTTATTGAAGAAATAGCGGACGAGCGCATTGAAGGCAGTCTCGATAACCCCTTTCTCATCATCCGCTATCTCCCGTGAGACATTGGCAAGGAGGACCTCTTTGTCCTTCTCAGTGAGCTTCTCCCCGATAAAGAGATAAGCAGCACTGAGTTCATTCATCCACTCCTCCAAATTCATTTGTTCCCCTTTCTTAAATATTTAATGGGATGCAATGTAAATTTTTTAAGGTAGAGTTTTTGTTTCCCGGCTCTTCCTTTCTTTTTTTATTATTCCATTTTCTTTTTCAGATCCATCAACACCAATTTTGATATCGCCTTCAGGGTAGCAAAGACGCCTATCCCCTGAATAGCCACCGCCTCGAAGACAGGTTCTCCCTTTACCACCAGCTTCTTCTTCATCTCCTCGACGGGAACGATGTTTGGAAGGTCCCGCTTGTTCAACTGGAGCACATAGGGGATGTTCATTAGGTCATAACCGCATTCCTTCAGGTTATCCTGGAGGTTCTGGAGCGATTCCAGATTGGCGTCCATCCGCTCCACCTGGGAATCAGCCACCATAATGATGCCATCTACCCCTTTAAGAATGAGCTTACGGCTGGCATTGTAGAACACCTGCCCCGGGACGGTGTAGAGATGGAGCCGGGTGCGGAATCCCTTGATGCTACCCAAATCCAAGGGAAGGAAGTCAAAAAAGAGGGTACGATCGGTTTCAGTAGCAAGGGAGATGAGTTTTCCTTTAAGATGAGGACTCGTCCTTTCGTAGATATATTGAAGGTTGGTGGTCTTACCACCGAGTCCAGGACCGTAATAAACGATCTTACAATTTATCTCTCGTGAGGCATAATTTACATAAGTCATAGCTTTGCTTCAGCCAATTTGTTTCTCAGGATAAGCCCTTAGCTTTCTCCACCACCAAACAGGCGTTCGATATCCTCGTCGGTAATCTCGGAGAAGGGGGACTCAAAATCCTTTCTTACCGTTTCCTTCTCCTTTGATATTTTCTCCATAATCTGGTCGAATATCCTGGTGAGTTCACCACTTGCCTTCTTTACCCTCAACCTTACCAACCCGAGCGAGGAGCGCTGGTCGAAAATGACCACCAGGATGATCCTGTTCGCCACAATGGAGATGTGAATGTTATCCCGCTCTCCTTCATGAAACAGGATATTGAACTCCCGTTCCCCGATCAGCCGTGCCAATCCATCGGTGGCTGCCACATTTCCTGCAGTGAGTGAAGCGAGCGAAGTGGTATCCAGATTCTCGATATCCCCGGTTGCTGCTATCTGTTGCCCGTTTTTATCAACGAGGAATACGATCTTGGCGTGGGCTTCCTCCCGCAACTTGGAGATTACCGCGTTGAGCTTATTGAAATCCTCTTCGTAGATAAATAAATCACCCGCTACCATTCCTCATCCACTCCCAATAAGTTCCCTCACATTTAACCATAATATTTTACCAGATTCAATCCTCTTATCCAAGGCCTCTCTTTCTCTTTGGGTTTCGATTGAAGCTTCTCACAATATGTTATTATAATATCAAATAATAGAGAAAGGCAAATGTCGAAGGAAGAAAGGCTTGAAGAGCTGGTTGAAAAGCTGGTTCACTCCCCCAAAACTGGGCGAGAGATTACCAAGGTGGAGGTTCTTCCGCAAAGGAAGGGAAGTCTCGCCCCCTTCCCGGAGAAGATACCGGAGCGGATCGTCTCCGCTCTGAAGAAGGTGGGCATAGAAAGGCTTTATTCCCATCAGCGAGAGGCGATCGAGAGGGTTTTGGCTGGGGAGAATGTGGTCATTGCCACCCCTACCGCATCGGGCAAGAGCCTTTGTTATCACCTTCCCGTCCTTATCCGGATGCTCGAGGACAAAGGCTCTCGTGCCCTTTTCCTCTTTCCCACCAAGGCGCTCTCCCAGGATCAGGTGATGGAGTTCAACAAGCTCGTCGAGACATTATCCCTACCCATCGCCTGCTACACCTACGATGGCGATACCCCGGCTGATGCCCGGAGGGCGATAAGGGCAAAGGGCAATGTGGTGGTGACCAACCCCGATATGCTTCATACCGGTATCCTTCCCCACCATACCAAGTGGCTTAAGCTCTTTTCCAATCTTCATTTTGTGGTGATCGATGAGCTTCATACCTACCGTGGGGTGTTTGGTAGCCATTTTGCCAACCTTATGCGCCGTTTCCTCCGGGTGGCTCGTTTTTATGGGGCGAAGCCCATCTTCATCTGTTCCTCTGCTACCATCGGGAACCCGAAGGAGCTTGCTGAGCAGTTGGTGGGGGAGCGGTTTACCCTCATCGATCAAAATGGCGCCCCCTCGGGAAAAAAGTACTTCATCTTCGTGAATCCCCCGTTGGTAAACCCTGCCCTCGGCATCAGGGCAAGCTATATAAATGAGGCGAGGAAATATGGAGGAAGGTTCATTTCCCACGGGATAAAGACGATAATCTTTGCTCCCAGCAGGCTCAAGGTAGAGGTGCTTACCCGCTACCTGAAGGAGGATTTCAGGGATAGATTGGGAGAAGAGGGGATCCGGGGCTACCGCGGAGGATATCTCCCTAAGCTTCGTCGGGAGATAGAGAGGGGGCTTAAGGAGGGGAAAGTGATCGGTGTGGTCTCCACCAATGCCCTTGAGCTCGGGATCGATATCGGCGAGCTTGAGGCGTCGATAATAGCGGGGTACCCGGGGACCATCGCCAGTACCTGGCAGGAGGCGGGCAGGGCGGGGAGGAAGCGAAATACCTCGGTAGCGGTGCTCATTGCCAGGAGCAATCCCCTTGATCAGTTCATCATCACCCATCCCGATTACTTCTTCTCTCGCTCCCCCGAGGAGGGAAGGGTGAACCCAGAGAATCCGGTGATCTTAGCCTCCCATCTGAAATGCGCTGCCTTTGAGCTTCCCATCGCCGAAGGCGAGGACTTGGGAGGAGAGATAGGAAAGGAGATACTCGATATCCTGACCGAGGATGGTTTCCTCCATAAGATAGGAGGAAGATGGCATTGGGCATCCGATTCTTATCCTGCTCTCTCCGTCTCTTTGAGAACCGCTTCCCCGGATAACTTCGTGGTCATTGAGAGGGGAGAACGGGATAGAACCATCGGAGAGGTGGATTACGAATCTGCCTTCACCACAATTTATCCCGGCGCTATTTACTTGGCGGAAGGAGAGTGCTACCAGGTGAAGGAGCTCGATTTTCCAGGGAGGAGGGCTTATGTGGAGAGGGTTTCCGCCGATTACTACACCGAAGCCATCTCTTACACCGGGGTAAGGGTTCTCGATATCTTCGAGGAGAAGGAAGAAAAAGGAGTGAGGGTGGAGCAGGGTGAGGTGCGGGTTAACACCAAGGTAGCGGGCTACAAGAAGATAAGGTTTGAAACTGGAGAGAATGTGGGCTACGGGGAGGTGAACCTCCCGGAGCAGGAGCTTACCACTGAGGGGTACTGGTTTACCATTCCGGATGAGGTGATCTCTCGCTTCCCATTTTCGAGGAGCGAGTTGGTCGATGGGCTTCTCGGTATCTCCTACCTCCTCATCCATCTTGCAAGCTTTCTTCTTATGTGCGATGTCTCTGATCTCGGGCGCTCCATTGGCGACAGGGACGCCGGGTGGTTTGCCGCCTCTGGTGCCGATGGAAGGGGCTTTTACAGCTATGCCAAGGGTATCTCCCGTCTTGAGCCCGGGGCGATAGGGAGCTTTCGTCCCACCCTATTCATCTACGAAAATTATCCCGGTGGCGTTGGGGGGATGCCCTTTCTCTTCGATAAACATAGCCTTCTCCTCTCCGAGGCGATGGAGATTATCGCTTCCTGCCCTTGCGAGATGGGTTGTCCTTCCTGCGTTGGTCCCTCCGCCGAGGTCTCTACCCGGGCGAAGGAGGTGGCGTTTCACATTCTCAAGGAGATAGGCGGAGATGTTTGAGCCGAAGGGGGAAGAGATAAAAAGGCTCCTCTCCTCACCCTACCGGGATATCCTGGGAAGGGAGAAGGAGAATATCACTCTAAGGCGGAGATTGGAGCTCGTCTTAAGGAAGGAGAGAAAGAGAAGGAGGGAAGCTTCTAAGGTGAACGAGCTTCCCGGTGAGTGGGTGAGTACCCCTTATGGTGAGGTGCTCGTGCGGGAGCGGGTCTATCCCTGGGATTATCGCCATGGAGATTTCCCCATAGGGCGGGCTTTGGAATTGCCGAGGCAGGCGATCTCTTTCCTTCTTCCCGATCTTTCCGCTGATGTTGATCTCTCCCAGTTCCTTTTCATCGATACCGAGACGAGCGGACTCGCTATGGGAACGGGGACCTACATCTTCCTCTTCGGTGCTGGCTTTTTGGTTGAGGAGGGGTTTAAGGTCGTTCAGTATTTCATAAAGGACTACTCCCAAGAGCAGGCAATGCTCCACCTTATAGAGGAGCTTCTGTCAAAATTTTCCCTCCTCGTGAGCTTCAACGGGAGGAGGTTCGACATCTCTCTCCTTGAGACGCGGTTCATCATAAACCGGATGGGGATGGAGCTTGACCAATTTCCCCATATCGATCTTCTCTACCCATCAAGGCTTCTCTGGCGGAGGGTGTTTCCCGACTGTCGGCTTATCACCCTGGAGCGAGAGGTCTTATCCTTTCTTCGTTTCGACGATATACCCGGAGAGGAGATACCCTGGAGGTATTTCCATTACCTCCGCACCGGGGATCTTGGGCTCGTTCTTCCCATCTTCGAGCACAACTTGCTCGACATCCTCTCCCTGTTAGCCCTTTTCTTCTTTATCGCTTCTCTTCTTTCCTCACCTGCTGAGCTTGCCCCACTTCTTTCCGCCGATTTCTCCGCCCTCGGCAGGTTCTTTGAGGAGCGCGAGAAATTGGAGACCTCGGTCGCCTGCTATCAAGAGGAGTTGAAAGGAGGAGGAAAGAGGGCTTATCAGGCGGCAAAGCGTCTTTCCCTGATATATAAGCGAACCGGGGATTATCCTTCTGCCCTTCCCCTATGGCGCCTTATGCGGGAGAGGATGGAGGGATTCGACCCTTTCCCCTACGAGGAGGAGGCGAAATACTACGAGCACAAAGCGAAGGATTATCAGCGGGCGAAGAGATTGGTGGAGGAGGCGATAACGAGATTTAAAGAGACGGAGTGGATACTTCCTCCAAGTAAAAGGGAAGAGATATACTCTCTACTCCACCATAGGCTCAAAAGATTGGTAAGAAAACTGACCACCCGAAATCAGGAGGAAGGCTTATAAGGAGGAAAGATCTGATCCTTCCCCCGCTTTTTTGCAGCAAGTAATCTTTTGTCTCCCTCCTCAAGAAGTCCTTCTGCTGTTTTGGCTGAGAAGTCGTCGGTCGCCACTACTCCGGCACTTAAGGTGAGGGTGAGCTTCTTCTGCTTGATGAAGAAACAGTGTTCCGTTACCTTCTTTTTGAGCCTCAGAGCTACCTTCAACCCGTTTCCCAGCTCAGTTGCCGGGAGGAGAAGGGCGAATTCATCCCCCCCGTATCTTGCTAGTACATCCCCCTGCCTTACTCCGTTCACCAGGATGGAGGCAACCTCGGCTAAGATCTTATCCCCGGCTAAATGTCCGTAGGTATCGTTTATCTTCTTGAAATCATCGAGATCGAGAATAATGAGGGCGAGCGGTTGAAGATAGCGGGAAGCACGGTTGAACTCGAGCTTAAGCGCTTCGAAGAAGAAGCGTCGATTGTAGATGTTGGTTAAGGGGTCGGTGATGGAGAGTCGCTTCAGCTCCTTGGTAAGCTCGGTCAAGCGTTCTGTTTTCTCTTTTAGCTTCTTTGTCAACTCAGCATTTTGTCTGGTAAGGAGGTATTTCCCCCGTGCCTCTTCTATTACCGGGGGAAGAAGCTCGAGGAAATTGAAATCTACCTCTTTCACTATGTAGTCATATGCCCCTTCCTTCATCGCCCGAACTACTGTCTGCTCATCTCCATGGGCGGTCATCACGATCACCGGGACATCGACATTCCGCTTCTTGAGCTCGATGAGGAACTCTATCCCATTCATTTTGGGAAGGAGAAAATCGCAGACAATGGCGTAAAAAGAGGAGAGGTGGGGAAGGGAGAGAGCATCCTCTCCGCTTTCCACCACCTCTACCTGATATCCCTGTTCGATGAGCTTCAGCTTGATGAGCTCAGCGTGGTCTTTGGTATCCTCGACCACGAGGACTTTTTTCTTTTCTTCCTCCTCCTCCACCTCTCAGCTCCTCAGTTTAAATCGATCCTCCAGTTTTTTCAGTCTGTCGACGATCCCACCGTACTCGAGGTCCTCATAGGGGAGCATCGCTGCTCCGAAGAAGCCTTGTTTTCTTATCTCGAGGCTCTTTCTCGCCGCTTCCTCCCTCACCGTGTCCCAGAATGGGTGGTCAAAGGCGTCGACGGGACCGGTGAGCTTTCCTCGATAAAGGGAGAAGGCGAGAGCGGATACGATGGGAGGTCCATCGAAGAAGGAGCAACAAGTACCGGTTTTTGCTGGAGTGAGCGGTCCAATATGGCTTCCCCGCATAAAGCCAGAGACATAGTGGGCGAGGGCAAACGGAGAAAGAACTTCGCCCGAAGCGGGAAACTCCCCTTGGACCCGGACGATCATTATCGGATCGTCCTTGCCCGTATACCTCCCAGCGATGTTCCTGAGTCTGGTGGTG
The DNA here is from genome assembly GCA_021161905.1 of Acidobacteriota bacterium. Classification (NCBI taxonomy): domain Bacteria; kingdom Pseudomonadati; phylum Acidobacteriota; species Acidobacteriota bacterium. The sequence continues at coordinate 7,734 of JAGGZT010000005.1, forward strand.
CTTACCGAAACCGCTTTGGCGCCAGTAGCCCGAGAGCGGATCTCCTCGATGACATAGCGTGAGGTATCCCGGAGTAGGGCGGCAATGTCGTAAAGATCCTCAGGAGCGTTGAGCTCGATAACTCGATCCCCCTCAGTGCAGGAGACATCCATAATAACAAAGGTGAACCCCTTGCCTATTTTCGGAGAAAGGATGAGTCCGGATGAATGCATTGGGTCGGCAAAGGCGAGATAGAGGGGCAGGTTGTAAGCACCTGGATCGGTTTTATCAGCAGCGAAGAAGATGAAGGGCTCAGCCGGACGTTCCTCGAACTCTATCTCAGCAACTGCCGGTCCCAATCCCTTTACATTACCAGAAAAGGCATCCTTCAGGAGATCCTGCCCTGCGGCGTAAAGCCCCTCTTCCCTTGCTACCTCCGTTCCCGCAGCGAACGCCTCCCAGGCGAGCCGATGAACATCCTCGTTTGAGACGCCATGCTGGTGTACCATTAGAATGGAGATATCGTCTCCGGTATAACTCACATAATAATCGGATAATAGTGAGCTACCTTTTTCCCTTATGTATTCAGAAACCCTTTTTATGATCCGTTCGCTCGGCGCCAAATGACCACCGATACTTCCGATATCGGCTTTTATTGCTGTTAGCGTTGTCTTCATACATCCCTCCCTTCTTTTAATGACCACCTCAATTTGAAAAACGGTAAGAAAATGATACCATAAAAAGGCTATAAGCTCAAGGTGAGAATCTCAGCCAGAAGGAAGCTTTCAGGATGCGAATAACGATCGATATAAGACCTCTCCTTCGTCGTCCCACCGGGGTGGGAAGATATCTTATAGGACTGATCGAAGCCCTCTCCCTTCTCGATGGAGAGAATGCCTATCTCCTTTTCACCAGTTCTCTTCGCGATAGGTTCATCGAAGGAAGCCTCCGGATTGGGGAAAACTTCGAGGTGCGGGATTTTCATCTTCCCGTACGGCTGGTTAATCTCCTCTGGCACAGGTTGCGTTTCCCCCCAGTGGAGACCTTTTTAGGGGAGATCGATATCGCCCATTCCCCATCTCCCCTGATAATGCCCACCCGGAAGGCGAAGAGGATCATCACCCTGCACGACCTCTATTTCCTCCGCCATCCTGAGCTCGCTTATGGTGAGATACGCCGGGATTATATACCGCTGGTGAGGAAGAGTGCGGTGTTCGCTCATTCTGCTATTTCTGTATCTCAATTCACCAAGAATGAGGCGGTAGAGCTTATCGGTATCCCCGAGGAGAAGGTACGGGTGATCCCATCCGGTGTCTCGCCCCATTTCTTTGAGCGGGTGGATAAGGGAAAGATCGTTCAGGTGAAGAGGATCTTTGGCATCAAGGGGAATTATCTCATCTTCGTAGGAGGGGGGGAACCAAGAAAGAACCTGCCATTAGCCCTTTCCGCCTTCAGGATGTTTCTTGGAAGAACCAATTTCCGCTTTAGCCTGGTTGTTATAGGCGGTCTTGGCAGATGGGAGAAAGAGATAATGAGTGAGATAGATCGCCTTTCCCTTTGGGATAATGTTATCCTAACCGGTTATGTGGTAGATGAATCTCTTATTCCACTTTATGCTGGGGCGGATGCCCTTCTCTACCCTTCGCGTTATGAGGGTTTCGGTTTTCCGATGCTTGAGGCTATGGCTGTTGGTACCCCGGTGATCGCCTCGGATACCTCCTCCCTCCCTGAGATAGCTGGCTCTGCCGTCGTCCTCCTTCCTCCGGATGACCCCGAGGCGTGGGCGGATGCGATGTACAGGTTGATTTTTGAACCTGAATTGAGGAAGGAATTGATAAAAAAGGGCAAGGAAAGGGCGAGGGAATTCTCTTGGGAGGAGGCGGCGAGAAAAACTCTTTCCCTTTATCGGGAGCTTATCTGATAAAATATAGTTGATGAAGATCGGTATTGACGCACGAGAGCTTCAGGGGAGACCTACCGGAGTAGGAAGGTATCTTAAGACGCTTCTCCTCCATCTTCCAGAGCTTCTTCCGGAATGTAAATTTGTCCTCTATCATTCGACCAGGTTTGCCTGCGAGCTTCCGAACTTGTCCCGGCTTACCTTAAGGCTCATCCCCAAAGGGTTGATCCCGTTGAACACCTATTGGGAACAATTTGTTCTTCCTCGTGAGGTAAAGAAGGACAGGCTATCCCTCTTCTTTTCCCCAGGCTATTTTCTCCCCCTTTCTCTTTCTCTCCCCCGGGTGGTGGCGATCCACGACATTTCTTTTGAAGCACATCCTGAGTGGTTTTCTCTTAAAGAACGGATAAGAAGACGCCGTTTCATCCGCAAGGCAGCAGAAATAGCCGATCTCGTGCTCACCGATTCCCGCTTCTCCAAGGAGGAACTCCTCCGATATTACCACCTGCCAGAAGAAAAGGTGAAGGTTGTTTACCTCGGGGTGGATCCTTTCTTCAAGCCCATCGATGACGAGGAGAAGCTATCAGAGCTCAGGGATAAGCTCGAATTGGAGAGGGATGAGAAGATAATCCTCTTTGCGGGGAGCATCCTTCCCCGAAGGCGTATACCGGAGCTCATTCGGGCACTGCCCTTGATCCTTCGCCAGGTGCCGGAGGCGATTTTGGTAATCGCGGGTGAAAATAGGACCTTTCCTTACATCAACCTGCCGCTCCTCGCCTCCGAGCTCGGGGTGAGGGAGCGGGTTCGTTTCTGTGGTTTTATGGGTGAGGAGGCGCTAAATCTCCTCTATAACTTAGCCTCGGTCTTCATCTATCTCTCCGATTACGAAGGGTTTGGTCTTCCTCCCCTCGAGGCTATGGCTGTTGGCACCCCGGTGGTGACGAGCGATAGCTCATCTTTGAGGGAGCTCTACCAGGGGTCGGCGCTCCTTCTTTCATCTTTTGAGCCAAAGGAGATAGCGGATGGTGTGGTAAGCCTCCTCCTCGAGGAAGAAAAAAGAGATGAATTGATTGCGAAGGGTTTTTCCCTCGCTGAGAAGCTTAGTTCAAGGCGGATGGCGGAAGAGGTTGCCTCTCTTCTTAAACCCCTCTTAGGTAACGCCCTTGGTTAAGGTAAGCGTGGTAATCATTAGTTATAATTCCGCTTCTACCATTCTCGAGACGGTGGCCTCCCTTGTTGATCCCCCCCCTCCTTTCCCTTTGGAGGTGATAGTGGTGGATAACTCATCGAGTGATGAGACAGTCAATTTGGTAAGGAAGAATTTCCCTGCGGTGAGGCTCATCTTGAACGAGCATAATCTTGGCTTTGCCCGGGCGAATAATATCGGAGCAAATGAGGCGGAGGGCAGGTTTCTCCTCTTTTTGAACCCCGATGCTAAGATTACCTCAAAGGAGCTTTCCTTGATGCTTAGTCGGATGGAGAAGGACGATGGTATTGGGGGGATAGGTCCTGCTATTTTTTCTCCTGATGGACGGTATGAGCTTTCCTATGGTTTTAAGCCCAGTTTTTTGAATGAGTTATATCAGAAATTACTTTCTTTTCTCCTTTCGCGAAGGAATATTCTCTCCCGTTTTCTGGCGAGAAAAAGGCTCGGAAGGGAACGGGAGGTTCCTTGGCTTACCGCCGCCTGCTTGCTCCTCCGAAGAGAGGCTTTTGAACGGGTGGCTGGATTTGATGAGCGGTTCTTCCTCTACTTCGAGGATGTCGATCTCTCGCTCAGGATCAGAGAGGCGGGGTTTTCTTTAATCTATTTCCCCGAAGCGATCGTTATTCATAGGAGGGGGGGAAGTACTTCTCTATTTCCCCTCTCGGTTGCCAAGGAGTACCGGAGGAGTCAACTTTATTTCTATGGGAAGCATTATGGAAAGGGAAGGTTGATCCTGCTTAAGGTTTATCTTATAGTCAAATTCTTCTTCGGGTTGCTTTTTTCCCTCTTGAGGTTGACGGGAAAGGAGCCGTTTTTCTATATCGAGATGATAAAATTTGTCTTGCGTTATCGGAGTGGGTGATGGCACGGATAGGCATCGACGCGAGGAAGATAGCCGATTTTGGTATCGGAAGCCATATTTACTTTCTCCTGAAGAACTTCGCCGAGGTGGATAAGGAGCATCGTTTCTTCCTTTTCGCCCATCCAGACGATGCCCATTATTTCTCCGAATTTCCTGCCCGGTTCGAGTTCGTCCCGGAATACTCGGGCAAATATTCCCTTGGGGAGCTTTTTTCCCTTTCCTACAAAGCGAGGAAACTTAGACTCGATCTCTTTCATTCTCCCCATTATGTGCTTCCCTTCCTCCTCCCCTGTCCCGCAGTGGTCACGGTACACGATCTTATCCATCTTCTCTTTCCCCAGTATCTTCCCCACAATTGGGCGAAGTTTTATGCCCGTTATATGATAGGAAGGGGAGTAAAAAGAGCGAGCCGGGTGATTACTGTATCCCATTCGTCGAAGAGGGATATACTCCGTTTCTTCCGGGTGCCTGAGGAGAAGATTGAAGTGATCTATAACGGAGTGGCGCCGGAGTTGATGGAGCCTTTGAGTTCTGAGGAACTCGATAAGGTGAGGCGAAAATACGGGATATATGAGCCCTTTCTTCTCTTCGTGGGAAATCTTAAGCCCCACAAGAACCTAAGGCGTCTCATATCCTCTTTTGCTCGGGTGGCGGTACAAGTTCCCGAGCTTCTTCTGGTAGTGGTAGGGGATGAGCTTCATAATCATCCGGATCTGGCTCGTGAGGTTGAGGAGAAGAAGCTCAAGGGCCGGGTTCGCTTCTTCGGCTATACCGAACGGGGAGAGCTGAAAGGGCTTTATCAATTAGCGGAAATCCTCGTTTTTCCCTCGCTTTATGAGGGATTTGGCCTTCCTCCTCTCGAAGCGATGGCAGTTGGTACCCCGGTGGTGGCGAGCAATGTCTCCTCCATCCCTGAGGTTGTAGGCGACGCTGCCCTGCTTGTAGACCCCCGCGATGAAGAGATGATAGCCAAAGGCATCCTTCGCCTCCTGAATGAGAGGGGGCTGAAGCAGGATTTGATAGAAAAGGGGAAGAAGAGGGCAAAGATCTTTTCCTGGCGCAAGACAGCAGAGCTTACTTTGGAGGTCTACAATCAGGTTCTTCGCTGAAATTGGATGAATTGCTTCGAGAATTTTAAAAGGTAGTGTTTTTATTTTATTGATTTTATTCCCCTCTTTTGATAGAGTAAGCACGATTATTTTATAGGATTGACGGAAAGGGGGAATGGAGATGAGGAAGATAATTGAATGTGTTCCTAACTTCAGCGAGGGAAAGAGGAAAGAGGTAATAGATGAGATAGTGAACGCGGTGAAGGAAACCCCTGGGGTGCGGGTGCTCAATATATCCTCCGATCCCAGTCATAATCGTTCGGTACTAACTATGGTAGGCGATGATAAAGGATTGAAGCAGGCGGTACTCACCTTATTCGAAAAGGCGGTTTCCTTGATCGATCTAACCAAACATAAAGGCGAGCATCCGCGGATGGGGGCGGTAGATGTGGTTCCCTTTGTCCCGGTAAAAGGGGTGACGATGGACGATTGTATCGCCCTCTCCAAAGAGGTAGGGAAAGAGGTAGGGGAGCGGTTTAAGATACCGGTCTATCTCTATGAGGAATCAGCTACCACCGCGGAGAGAAAGAACTTAGCCAAAGTAAGGAAGGGGGAGTTTGAGGGCTTCTTCGAGAAGATAAAAGACCCCGCTTGGAAGCCCGATTTCGGTCCCACCGAGGTTCACCCCACCGCTGGTGTGGTGGCGATCGGGGCGAGGGAGTTCCTCATTGCCTTTAATGTGAACTTAGGGACGAATGATATCGAGATAGCGAATAAGATAGCCCGGGCGGTGCGTCATATCTCCGGGGGGTTTCGCTATGTAAAGGCGCTGGGGATGAGCCTTGAGGACAGAGGGATCGTTCAGGTATCGATGAACCTGGTTAATTACAAGAAAACCCCTATCTTCCGGGTGGTTGAGCTTATCCGCGCTGAGGCACGGCGCTACGGAGTGCCGGTGATCGGGAGCGAGATCGTGGGCTTGGTGCCGAATGATGCCCTTCTTGCTTGTGCCGATTTCTATCTCCAGCTTGAGGATTTTGATCCCTCCCAGGTGATCGAAAACCGGTTGGAGGAGGAAGGCTGACCCTTAAGCCTAATCTGTTCATAATTTAAGGGGGAGTTCCCCCCCTTTTTATGCTTCGAAAGATAAGAATGGTTTTGCTATTGGGCATCCCAGTAAAAATAAGGAAGCTTTCGCTTCCTTAAAATAAATATGGTTCTCCTTAATAGTTATTTCTTGGAGAACTCCTCTATCGCCTGAACCATCGGCTGCATATACATCAGAGCAGGACCACCACCCATAAGCACCGCTTCGAAGCCAGCTTCCATCAGTTCGTCCTTGGTGGCACCTGCTTTGAGTGCAGCGTCCACATGGAAGGCGATACACCACTCGCACTGGCAGACAATAGCCAGAGCAACCGCGATGAGCTCCTTTGTCTTCGGATCAAGAGCGCCCTTTTTGCCCACCTTTCCCATAAAATTTACAAAGCCAAGCGTAGCATCGGGGTACGCCTTCCGAAGCATAGCAAGCGAGTTGTGGATCTGATCCAATTTCTCCTTCATCTTACCCATGACATCCTCCTTTCTATACATTCCTTTGTTGGATTAACTCACTTCTTTCCCCCTTTGGTAACCCTTAAAATGAACCAGGCAAGCAAAATTAGACTAACGGTAGCAACCACGAGACCTATTATAATGCCTAAGAGAACTGGGTTCATAACTCTTCCCTTAGTTGTGTTGTTTCCTCTTTGGAGATGAATCGATAGCGGAATTCGGGGTCTACCTTCTTTACCACCTCATTCAAGGTATCCTCGTATTCTTCCTCAAACCAGTGGTAAAAAGAGGGATTTGGTACCTCTATCAGATGTATCCCTTCACGGAAGCCAAAATAACGGGTGGGCTTTAGCCATTGGTTGAAGGTGAAAGCATCCAGCATCTGCGCAACTTCGGCTAAGATCTTTTCCCAGGTCTTCTTCCCTTTTTCAGCCATCTTCTCGGAGAGATTGGGGGAGCTTCTTTTTTTTGGGGAAATTTCCCCCTTTATTTCCCTTTTCCGTGGGGTATTTCCTCCCACCTCCTCGAGGTCTTTAGCGAGGTCGGAGCGAAGGCGAGAGGCTATGTCGATTGAAGAGACAGCTTCCTCTTCTTCCTTGGGGGGCAGAGTTTTCTTTTGGGAGATATTGAGGAAATAGGCTTTTCCTCCAGATTCGACCACCTTTTCTTTTATTATCCCTTTTTTCTTCAGATCCTCAAGTGTGGTTCGGAGCTCCGAGGCGGGAAACCCCTTAGTGAGGAAGGTCTCCCCGATTATATTGCCGGGGATCGCTCTATCTTCGTTTAACGCCTGAAAATGAAAAAGGAAGAGGAGGAGTTTGAGTTCAGAGGAAGAGAGAGACCACATAAGCTCTTCGATCAACCTGTTGGGGATAGGAGTGATATTTATCTCCTCAAACCCAGAAAACCTATTACTCATCCTTCCTCCTTCTGCCCGGAGGTAATTTTATGCCGAGCGTTTTCATCTTCTTATGAAGATGGCTTCGTTCTACTCCAAGAAGTCTTGCTGTTGCGCTTATATTATAGCCTGTTTCTGTAAGTTTTTTCAAAATGAAGTTTCGTTCGAAGCTCGCCCGTGCCTCACGAAGGGAGGAGAAATTGTGAGATAAGGAGGAACTCGGCTCGGTGATGGCCAAACTTTTCCCCGAAAGAACGGTTTGCACATCCTTTTCTTCAATAGTATCCTCAGGCACCATAATTACCAACCGTTCTATGATGTTTTTGAGTTCCCGGACATTTCCTGGCCAATGGTACTCGGTGAGAGCAGAGATGGCGCCGAGGGATAACCTCTTCACCTTCTTTCCGTATTCGGCAGAGAAGAGGGTGATGAAATGGTCCGCCAATAAAGGGATATCCTCTTTCCTCTCCCTGAGCGGGGGAACATGGATGGGGATGACATTCAACCTATAAAAGAGGTCCTTTCGGAAGTTACCTTGCCCTATTTCTCTTTCCAAGTCTTTATTAGTGGCAGCGATCACCCGGACATCGACGGTTATAGCCTTTGTTTCCCCGACTGGCTCGAATTTACCCTCCTCGAGTGAGCGAAGCACCTTCGCCTGGGTTCTTAGGCTCATATCCCCGATCTCATCGAGGAACAGCGTCCCCCCATCCGCCAATTTGAACTTGCCCACCTTGTTCTCGATAGCGCCAGTAAATGCTCCCTTTTTATGGCCGAAGAGCTCGCTCTCTATCAGCTCATCGGGGATGGCAGCGCAGTTCACCTCTACAAAAGGTCCCTCCCTCCGCAGGCTTTGATAGTGAATGTTTCTCGCCACCAACTCCTTACCCGTGCCGTTTTCTCCGACGATGAGCACCCTGCCATTGGTGGGGGCGGCGATCGCTATCTCCATCTTTAATCTTTTCATTGCCTCGCTTTCCCCGATCAGTTTATATCTCTTCTCTATCGTCTCCCTCAGCCGTCGATTCTCCTCCTCGAGCTTCTTCTGCTTTAAGGCGTTTTTTACCACCAAGAGGGTTTTGTCCAGCGAGAGGGGTTTCTCGATGAAGTCGAAGGCGCCGAGCTTGGTCGCCTTTACCGCTGTTTCGATCGTTCCATGACCCGATATCATCACCACTTGGAGGGTCTCATCGAGCTTTTTGATCTCCTCAAGCGCCTTAAGACCGTCCATTTTGGGTAGCCAGATGTCAAGGAGGATCACATCGTAATCCTCCCGCTTGAGTATATCGAGACACTCTTCGCCCGATGGGGTAGAGGTAACTTCAAATCCCTCGTCCTCAAGCACGCCAGCCAATGATGAGCGAACCCCTTCCTCGTCGTCTACGATAAGCACCCTTCCCTTCATCGTTTAGCCTCGGGGAAGCTCGATGACGAAAACGGCTCCCTGTGGTTCATTGTCTCGTACCCGGATGTACCCATGATGGTCAGAGACGATCCGGTCCACAATGGCAAGCCCCAGTCCCGTGCCTTTTGGTTTGGTGGAGAAATAGGGGAGGAATAGTTTCTCTTTGTCCGCCGGGTCTATCCCGGGTCCGGTATCGGCTACCGAGAGTTCCACCTGTTTCTTCTCCCGGTTGTATGAGGTAGCGATGGTAATCCTCCCCGATCCTTTCATCGCTTCGATCGCGTTATCGATTAGGTTGATGAGCACCCGTTTCATCTGTTCCTCATCGAGAGGTATCCGGGGGAGCCTCTCATCAAGTATAAGGTCGAATTGCACCTTTCCATTAGCCTCTTTATAGAGGGTTACGATCTGCTTTACCATCCTGTTGAGGTCGGAATTTTTCAGAGTTACCTCAGGCATCCGGGCAAATCTTGAAAATTCATCGACCAATAACTTTAAAGTACCCGCCTCCTCTATTATTGTTTTGGTGCACTCCTCGATTATCCGCGCTTCTTCGCTATCCTTTCCCTTGAATCTCTTTCTCAGTCGTTGGGCGGAGAGCTGGATCGGGGTGAGGGGGTTTTTTATTTCGTGAGCGATCCGTCGGGCTACCTCCCGCCAGGCAGCCACCTTTTGCGCCTTTATGAGCTTGGTGAGATCGTCAATCACCAAAACCATTCCCAAAGGATGCTTTTCCTTTTCCCGAAGGGTGATCAGGTTTACGCTTAACTTCTTCACTCCTTCATCAGTGGCTAAGGTAAGCTCCCGCGAGATCCCCCCTTCGTTCTGCTTTCTTCCCTCTTCAATGAGCTTTTTGAGTTCATGATACCTTTCTTCAGAAAATACCTCGGAGAAGAAGGCGTTCTCCGGTTTCCTCTCCTCCAGCCCGAGGATCACCTTTGCTGCCTGGTTTATGGTGGTTATCCTTCCCTTTCTATCAAGGGAGATTACCCCTGCGGTTATCGTCTCGAGCAGTGCTTCAATATACTGTTTCCGAGAGATGAGCTCTTTTGTCGCTCGTCTAAGTTCGAGGTTGGAACGCTCTAACCTCTCCTTGCTTTGCTTGAGCTCCTCCGTCATCTGGTTGAAGGAGTTGACCAAGATGCCGATCTCATCTGTGGTATCCACCTGTACTTTATAATCGAGGTTTCCCGCCGAAACCTCTTTTGTCCCCTCTGCCAATTTCTGGATGGGAACGGTTATCCCTTTAGAGATCCTGAGCCCAAGCCAGACAGCGGAGAAGATGATAAGCAGGGTGATCATCAGGATGAGAAGGAGGAAGTAAGCCTTTATGTATCCCTTTTGTGCCTTCGCCTGAGAGTAGTTCTCGTAGTAATTTTTTATCCGTTCGGTGGTAAACGCCCATTTAGGATCGACAAAGTAACCCACTACTACCCCACCAACTGCCTTCCCCTTGGGAGAAAGGATGGGAACGCCGCTTCTTATAAGCATTCCTTTACCGAGGGGGGTCCTCAAGGAGAACTCTTCGCCAGAGAAAAGTTTGGTTAAATATGGTTGGGGAAGATCGTCGATGAGAGCCAAGGGGATCCGTGGATTTACATAGGTGGGAAAGAGCCTCTCTTTCTTACCGTATATCTCCAGTAGGTCGAGGTGATATTCGGCGAGCTTCGGCTTTGCGACCCGCTCCTCGAGCCAAAACCTCTTGTTTAGGAGCTCCTCGCTCTCTATATATCGAGCAAGTTCTCGGGCGAAACTATGCGCCAGTTTCTCTCGCTCCCGATAGAACTCATCGGCTATGGTGAGGGAGGTTTTCGTAATGATATCCACCGGCATGCTAAAGGAGCGATCTATACTGGTGAGAATGAGGTTGCTCGCCCCGATAAAGATGATGGCGGTGGGTATGAGGGAGAACCCGATGAAGGCGATAACCAGTTTGGTCTTGAACTTCGAGCCAAGTACCCCCTTTTTCCGTTCGAGATAGAGCTTGATGATGTCCCTTAAGAGGACGAAGAGGATGACGAATACCAAGATGATGTTGATGTTGAGAATGGCGTAGAGGAGGAAGGGATTGGTGATGTCCACTGTAGCAGGACCAGTAGACCGTTTGAGGAGGTATTCCAAAGAGATGAGAATGCCGAGAAAGATGAGAAAGCTGAGGAGTATCAGTCGCCGGTTTCTTCTTCGCCTTTTTTCATCCTCAAGCTCGCTCATTTGAGAGTTCCCTTGAAGAAGAATGAGCGGCTTTTTCTCCAAAAGGTGGAGATATTCCAGGGTATAACGAAGAACCTTATCTTGGTCTTAAGGTCAGCCTTCACCTGGATATAATACCTTTCCCCGGGGGTAAGGGAAGAGGTGGAGAATACCTTCTCCTCAGGCACAGTGCACATAAATCTCTTCGCCTTTGAGAGCTCATCGGTAATGGAGAAGGCAGTAATAGTCCCATTCACCTGACGGGTTAGGGTAAACTGCTTGGTTAAACTGTTATATTTTGCGCTCGTTGTTATAACGGAGCGTTTGATCGTTTTTGCAGGGAAGAGGAAGCGTGGCTTTTTGAGTTCCACCACATAGTCGAAATTAATCCTTATCCCCGAAAGAAGCTCTTGCTCCGTATCTCTCCCAAATCCATCCTTCAGGTTAAAGGAGACGACAAAATCACCCCTCTCCACCCGGAACCTAAGATCGGCTATCTTCGGGTCGCTTTTTCCTCCAGGGAGAAACACAAAGAGAAAAATCGCAACAAGAGTTACCCTTCCCCTCATCGTTCACCGCTTAATACCAATTTAAGCAAAATATAAGGGGAAAGTAAAGGATAAAATTATTTGATTGGGTTATTCAGTAGAGGGAGCTTTTTCAGGAAGGAAACCTTCCGACGCCGGTTGGATAAGAGGCAGGGGTAGGGTTATTTCCTCCCAGCTTTCTCTCTCCCTCAATATCTTCTGGACCAGACGGAGATGGAGTGAGTGTCCTGCTCTAAAGGCGACGATATGACCCAGGATAGGGGCGCCGAGGAAGGCAAGGTCCCCTATCGCATCGAGGATCTTATGACGGACGAACTCGTCGGGAAAGCGAAGCTTCTGATTGAGGATGGAATCATCGCCGATAATGATCGCATTATCAAGTGAGCCCCCGCGGGCAAGCCCCTTTCTTCTCAATAGCTCTACCTCCTTCAAGAAACCAAATGTCCTCGACGGAGCTATTTCTTCGACGAAATTCTTCGGCGTGATGGGCAAGGAGAGGAATTGGCGTCTCACTAAAGGATGTTCAAATTCAATAAGGTAAGAGATCTTAAAGCTATCAGCTGGATAGACAGCGATACTTCTTCCCTCTTCGTCCACCCTAATGGGTTTTTTTATCTGGATATATCGCCTCGGGACAGAAAGTCTCTTGAACCCAGCTTGATGGAGAAGCCAGATGAAAGGTGCTGCTGAGCCATCCATTATCGGCACCTCACAGCTGGTGAGCTCTATAACGATGTTATCCACTCCAAGGGCATAGAGGGCACCAAGTAGATGTTCCACGGTAGATATTTGAACATCACCCTTCACAATGGAGGTAGCATGCCAGCTATCAGCAATATATTCCTCTTTTAGGGGGATTATAAGACCACCGAGGTCTACTCGCTTGAATAGAATCCCGCTTCTTGCCGGTGCCGGTTTTAGGGTAAGATTGACCTCCTGCCCTGAGTGGAGACCTATTCCCGAGCACCTTATTTCCCGCTTAATGGTCCGCTCTCTAATCATCCCTTCCCTTAAATGAAGAGAAGCAAATATTATGCCAATTTTTTAGTTCGGCATTATTCCTCAAAGTTCATTACTTATCAATAAATTGAAATGGTGATCTTCTACCCTCGCTATTCATTACCTCCACATCTGTGTCATTTTTGCCACACATCTCAACCCCTTACCTGTTGCAGAAAAAACACACCCTTACTTTCATTGACAGAGTAGAAAACTAATACTACAATAAAAGTTCATTAAAATGCAAATGATTAATCTAAACCTATGAAGCGAATCTTGGTAGTAACATCCGATGTGCCCTTTGTCTTCGGCGGACACCGGGTGATAGCTTATTCTTTGGTAAATGCTCTCCGAAGAGAAGGACATGCTGCTGATATCCTCCTCACTCCACAGAACCGGTTTGGGAGGCAGTTTTCCGCCTACATCGCCACCAGATTGACAGATGTGGAAGTGGGGGGAGATGGGAGGAGGATCGATCAGGTGATATCCCTTCGTTTTCCCTCTTATGCTGTTCGCCATCCCGCTCATATCTGCTGGCTTAACCATCGAATGCGGGAGTACTACGACCTTTGGGAGGCTTTTTCCGCTGAACTATCCTTCAGAGCGCGTCTTAAGGAGCGGGCGAGAAGATGGTTCATCCATAGATTGGATCGTCGCTTTCTGGGGAAGCTGACCAAACTCTATGCTCAGTCCGAGACGATAAGGAAAAGACTGGAGCAATTCGGGGGGATAGAAAGTGAGGTTCTCTATCCACCACCCCCATTTACCGGTTATCGCACCGACGATTATCAGAACTTCATCTTCACTGCGGGACGGCTTCATCCACTTAAGAGGGTGCGTCTTCTTATCGAGGCTCTCGCCTATACGGCGAGGAGTGATGTCAAATGTCTCATCGCCGGGGATGGCCCGGAGCGAGAGGAGCTTTTTGCCTTGGTGAGGGAGCTTGGACTTGAACGGAGAGTTCGTTTTCTTGGTTTGGTTAATGAGCAGGAGCTAATAAAGCTTTATGCCACCTGCCGGGTGGTCTTTTATGGACCTTATCACGAGGACTACGGCTTGGTCACCATCGAGGCGTTGAGGAGCAGAAAGCCGGTCATCACCCTTGAGGACAGCGGAGGTCCCACCGAACTCATCAAGGATGGAGAATCGGGGTTTATCCTTCCCCCAGACCCCAAGGAGATAGCGAGGAAGATCGATCTTCTCTCTGAGGATAAGGAACTCGCCATCACTATGGGCATCAAGGGGTATGAGGATACCGCCCACATTACCTGGGAGGAAGCCCTTAAGAAGCTGGTCATCGTATGATGAAGAAGGAGGCTCTTTCCTTCCCTTTCCCGATAATCTATCGGATGTTTATCGCTCTTTATTCCCATTATGGACCCCAGCATTGGTGGCCCGGTGATACCCCGTTCGAGATAGCGGTGGGGGCGATCCTCGCCCAGAATACCGCTTGGAGGAATGCAGAACGGGCGATAGCAAATATAAAGGAAAGGGGCCTTCTTGATCCCTATTCTTTATTTGATCTTCCCGAGAGAGAGCTCGCCTCGCTCGTAAGACCATCGGGCTATTACAATCAGAAGGCGAAAGTCCTTCGGAACTTCCTCGCTCTCCTGATAAGGGATTATGGTGGAGATTTAGAGAGGATGGGGGAGGAGGAACTTTCCTCCCTTCGGGATAAGCTCCTTGCGGTACGGGGGATAGGTCCTGAGACCGCGGATTCCATTCTCCTTTACGCCCTTAATAAGCCGATATTCGTGGTCGATGCCTATACGATGAGGATTGGAGAAAGACATAAGCTCTTCCCCGAAAAGGCGAGCTATGGCGAGGTTCAACGGTTATTTATGGATAATCTTCCTTATGATGTTTCCCTTTACAATGAATATCATGCCCTCCTCGTACGGGTGGGTAAGGAACATTGTCGGAAGAGGAGTAGGGAGTGCTCCTCTTGCCCCCTTTCGTCCTTTCTTCCTCAGTGAGGCCTTCTTCCTTCGATAAGGTCGATAGCGTGATGGATGAATTCCTTTAATATCTCAAGCGATTCCTCTACCCCTTTAGGGCTTCCTGGAAGGTTCACGATGAGCGTTTTTCCCGCTACTCCCGCCACCCCTCGGGAGAGGGGAGCGGTCTTTGTTTTATCCCAGCCAGCGAGACGAAGGATCTCCCCGATCCCCGGTATCTCCCGATCGATCACCTCCAAGGTCGCCTCTGGGGTGAGGTCATCCGGAGAGAGCCCGGTACCGCCAGTGGTGGCGATAAGGGCTATATCCCCCCGTTCGACCAATTCGGCAAGTGTCCCTGCTATCACATCGAGGTCATCTTTTACCACCCTTTTCTCCACTACCTCGAAGCCGAGGGCAGAAAGCCCGGAGGTAAGTTTCTCTCCAGAGATGTCCTCCCTTTGTCCTCCGGAGACGGAAGTACTTATTGTGATTACCACCGCTTTTCTCTTCCTCATTCCTTCTCCTTTGCATAATCAATTAAGTGTATGGTATTCTATCATTTTGGGGAGAGAGGGGACAATACTATGGAGGAGCTTCTTTCGGTTTCCGATCTTCACACCTATTTTATGAC
>JAGGZT010000006.1 GCA_021161905.1 Acidobacteriota bacterium
GAACTACACCGAGAAGGAGGTCAGCTTCCCCTTCCGCAACTTCAAGCTGGCGGGAACCCTCACCATACCGCAAGTTAGAAAGGAGAGAAAGAAGTTTCCCGCAGTGGTGCTCGTCTCCGGTTCTGGTCCCCAAAACAGGGACGAAGACACTCCGATACCCGGTCCATACGGTATGAAGTATGGCATCTTCAGAACCATCGCTCATCGCTTAGGGAATAATGGGTTTGTCGTCCTCCGCTACGACGACATCGGGGTTGGTGAAAGCGGAGGAAACGCTCAAACAGTGACCTTGAACGACCGGATCGCCGAGGTGCGGGCAGCGGTACTCTACCTCGAAAGGCTCGATTTCGTCGATAAGCTTCGGATCGGCATCATCGGGCATTCAGAGGGAGCGATAATCGCCCCCGAGGTGGCGGTACGCGATCCCGAGGTAGCGGGGATCGTACTGATGGGCGCTCCGGCAAAACCGCTCGATTACATCATCTTCGAGCAATCGCAGGCGATGGCTCTTTCTGAGCTCGAGTTCCGGCTTGATCTTCCTGACCTCATCTCGATCGAGAAACAGGTGCTGACAGGGAAGGATTGGGGGGAGATAAACGGCGTCCCCATCTTTTTAGGCTGGTTCCGCTCCCACTTCTATCATAATCCACTCGCCACCATCACCCGGGTTCACTGCCCCATCCTGATCCTAAACGGCGCCCTCGACCTCCAGGTCCTTCCGGCAAACGCCGTTGCCTTAGCCCTCGCCCTGGAGAAGGCGGGGAGAAGAAACTACACCCTGAGGATATTCGACGGTTTGGACCACCTCTTTATGCGGAATCGCTACCGGGGACACCTCGGTGATTACAACGACCTTGAGCGGAATATATCGCCTGAGGTAATAGCTACCATCGTCTCCTGGCTAAAGGAAAACCTAAAACAGGAGGAGTAAGATGAAGTTAAAGGTTATGTTTGCCCTAACCATCCTCCTCGCCAGCTTTGCCCTTGCGGGAGGGACAAAGGCGGTGGAGAGGGGAACCTACATCCTCAACCTTGGGGGAAGGGATGTGGGTCATAACACCTACACCCTCGAGAAGGGGAAGAAGGGCTATAAGAGCCGTGCCCAGACGGTGCTCAACCTGCCCCAGGGCAGGGTGGTGCTGACCACCGACCTCGAGCTGAGCGAGGAGCTAACCCCCATCTACTACCAGCTGAAGGCAACCCTTCCTGGACAGGTGCAGTCGATCGAGACCACGATCAAGGGGGACAAGGCAAAGTCGGTCATCGATGTCGGCGGGACGATAAGGAAGACCAGCACCAAGCCCACCCTACCCTGCTACATCCTGGACAACAATATGATCGATCACTGGTGCTATCTCGTGAAAAAGCTCGATTTAAGCTCCGCCAAGGAACAGACTATCAACCTCTTTGTCCCTCAGGCGGCGCTCACCACCAACCTGACCCTGAAGAAAAAGAAGGAGGAAGAGATAAAGATCGGGGGAAAAAGCTATAAAGCGGTGGTGATGGAGGGGATTCTTGCCTCTAAGATAGGGCTAACCCTCTACATCGAGCCGAAGGAGATGAAGCTTTTGAAGGTGGTAATCCCGGAGCAAAACTTCTCTGCTGAGCTTTCCTCCAGGGTAAAACCGATAGAATAACCCCCCCTTTGCTCCAAAACTCAAAAGGTAACGGCTACCATTGTTTCTTGGCTAAATGGAAAACCTAAAATAGGAGGAGTAAAATGAAGTTAAAGGTTATGTTAGTTTTAACCGCTCTTCTCGTCAGCTTTATCCTTGCGGGAGGAGGGACAAAGACGGTGGAGAAGGGGACCTACATCATCAACATAGGGGGAAAAGATGTGGGTTACAATACTTATATCCTTACTAAAGGGAAGGAGAAGGGCTATGAGAGCCGTGCCCAGACGGTGCTCAACCTGCCCCAGGGCAAGGTGGTGCTAACCACCGACCTCAAGCTGAGCGAGAAGCTAACCCCCATCCATTACCAGCTGAAGGCAACCCTACCGGGCCAGAAGCAGTCTATCGAGACCACGATCAAGGAGAACAAGGCAAAGTTGCTCATCAATGTGGGGGGAAAGATAAAAAAGACCACCACCAAACTCACCCCTCCCTGCTACATTATGGACAGTAGTATGGTCGATCATTGGTGTTATTTCACAAAGAGGCTTGACCCAAACTCCGTCAAGGAGCAGAAGATAAACATCTTTGTTCCTCGGTCAGCGGCCGTCACCGATTTGGTCCTGAAGAAGAAGAAAGAAAAAGAGATAAAGATCGGAGGGAAAAGTTATAAGGCAGTGGTGATGGAGGGGGTACTCGCCTCGAAGGTAAAAGTTACCCTCTACATCGAGCCGAAGGAGATGAAGCTTTTGAAGATGGTAATCCCGGAGCAAAACTTCTCTGCCGAGCTTTCCTCCAGGGTAAAACCGATAAAATAAGAAAATCCCCCTTTTTGCTACCGCTATTGATAGTAAAAAGGGGGATAGCTTTATCAATAGTGTTTTTTCACGAACTCCTCTATCTTATCGTAGGCTTCAGTGAGTACATCCTCCGGAGCGAGGTAAACCACCCGGAAGTGGGCTGTTCCCGGCTTTTCGCCGAAGCCAGCACCATGAACAACGAGCACCCCGGTCTCCATCAAAAGCTCGCGGACGAACTTCTCATCGGAGATGGGAAGATCGATCCTGGCGAAGGCGTAAAAGGAGGCTTCGGGTTTAACCAGCGAGATATGGGGAATGGCGTTCAACCGCTCGTGGGTCAGGTCGCATCTCCTTCTCAGCTTGTCCAACATCTCGCTAAGATGGCTCTGGTCCCCGGTGAGCGCGGGTTTTATGGCGAACTGGATGGGAAGGTTGTGGCAGAGCCGAGCCCGAAGTAGTCTATTCAACCCCTCCTTATAGCGGGAGAGGAGCTTTTTCTCTCCACTCAGGATACCCCAGCCGACCCTCCATCCGGGAACAAGATGCGCCTTGCTCAAGCCATTGAAGGTCATCACCGGAGCCTCGGGATCGAGCGAAGCGAGGGAAATATGCTTCTTGGGAACGAGGAGGAACTTATCATATATCTCATCGGAGATGATAAGGAGATTATGCCTCTTTCCTATCTCGATTATCTCTCGAAGGAGATCCTCGGGGTAGATGGTGCCGGTGGGATTGTTCGGGTTTATCACCACTATCGCCCTTGTTTTGTCGTTTATCCGCTTCTCGATGTCGGAGGGATCAGGGAGCCAACCGTTCTCCTCATCGAGGTAGTAGGGATTGACTTCGGCGGAAAGCTTTCCCAGGATGGCGGAATAAACGGGATATCCAGGATAAGGTATGAGGACATTCTCCCCGCTATTCAATAAGGCGGAGAGGGTCATCTCTATTGCCTCGGTGACGCCAGCGGTGATGAATATCTCCTCGATATTCCTTATTCCGTTAGCCTCCGCCTTCGCTCTTATCGTCTCTATCGCTTCAGGGATCCCGCCACTCGGTCCATAGCCATTATTGCCATCGAGCATCGCCTTATGGACCGCCTCGATCATATGATGGGGTGTCTCATAATCGAACTTCAGGGGATCGCCGATATTTAGATGGATGATCTTCTTCCCCTTGCGTTTAAGCTCATCAGCGAGCACCACCACATCCCGGATGGCATAGCGCACATTCTCCGTGCTCCGGGCAGGGATTATCTCCTTCATATCTGCCTCCTTGATATGATTTATGGTAACTGATGAAAAATAAAGCTACTCACCTTCTCCCTCTCTCGAGGGAAGAATGCCCAGCGAGTAGCGTATAAGCTGGAACGCCTCCTTGGTGCCCGGGGTAAACTCCCTTTCCGCCTTGGCGATGACCTTCTTCCACTTGCTGAATATCCCCCTAAGCGAGGTAACATCGTTCCTCCGGAGATACTGGAGCACAACCTTTATTATGGGAGTGGCATCTTCACCTGTGCCGTGCTCCGCCTCAAGGAGCATCCGAGCACGCTTCAACTCGGGGTGAGCGGCATCGAACGCCTCATCCACCACCCCTTCCTCAGTAGGGGGAGGAGCAGGTTGATCCTGAGCCACCTTCCGTACCTTCTCCGTGATCCCGAACTCGTTCTCCACCTCGGGTACTACCTCCCGGGGCTCCTCCGCTGGCTTCGCTTCCTCCTTCGGCTCTTCGAGGAGGAACTTTGACTCCTCCTTGAGGAGATCGGAAAGCTGAGAGAGAACCCGCTCGTTGAGGATCTCCCGGCGGTACTTGGCAAGGTAACCAAGGAGCTCGATATCGCTCTCGAACCCTCCTTTTATCTGGCATCTCTCGTCTATCGAGCGCTCCTTAGCCTGAGAGATGATTATCGTCCCCTTCACCCCGTTTTTGAGCACCATCTTCTCTGCATTGATGGTGCCTATCTCAACCGTGGTCCCATCTATCACCACATTTCCTGCCTCGATGGAGCGAGACTCCATATGTCCCCCCTTGACCGAAACCTCCCGTGCCTTTATAGTACGCGTCTTGACCGCACCATTCTCCACTGCCACCTTCTCTGCCATAATGTTCGCCGTCTCAAGTTCCCCTTTCACCCGCACCATCTTCGAGGCGCGGATGTTGCGAGATACCACCGATACCCCTTCGTCGATAAGGATGCTCCCGTAATGCGAGGTTATCTGGTTGAAACCCGCCTGAGATTCCTGGAGGATAAGATCACCCTGAACATCGAAACCGATCTCCACCCCCGGAGGGACGGTGATCTTCGCCCCTTTGGGGACGACCATCGCCTCCGGCGAAGAAGGCATTCCCTTTTCTCCTCTCATACTCACCCCCTTATTCTTTCGATAGATTCTTAGCCAATCTCATCTCAACCCTCCCTTTTAGAAAGGGATAGGGATTTATCGGTTTTCCCAACTCCCTGACCTCATAATGAAGGTGGGGAGCGGTGCTTCTGCCCGTGGAGCCCACCTCGGCGATGATCTGACCTCGGCGAACCACATCCCCCGCCTTGACCAACACCCGCTGGCAGTGGGCATATAGGGTATAGATGCCGCTATCGCCATGGCGGATCATCACCGTCCTGCCCAACCTTGCCCAGGCAGGGTCCTCCTCCTTGGGATAAGAGCCGGCGAAGACAACCACCCCGTAAGCGGTAGCCCTGATCGGCGTCCCGCGCTCGGCAGCAAGATCGATACCCCGATGAAACTCAGGAAGCTTGGTGAAGGGCGAGCGACGCCAGCCATATCGGGAAGAGATATAATAGGGACCGAGAATAGGGGAGCCAAGCGGGGTGTAGAAGTAGCTCACCACCTCACTATTCGTGAGGAGATGGAGCCGATTGTATCTTCTTTCAAGATCGAGGACAAAGCTCTTCAGGGGAGAAAGAGACCGCTCCTCCACCACCCCTTTCGCCACCACCTCCTGAACCAAAGGGCGAAGCCCCTGATTATGCACCACCCGCTCCGAAAAGAGATAAAGCTCCTCTGCCCGCAACCTGAGTTTCTCAAACCGTCCCTTAAGTACGGCGAGCCTTTTCTCGTTCTCCTCCCGCTCCCTCTTTATCTTGATGAAAACCTTGTATTCCTTCTGCACATAGTAGTAATGGAGAAAAAGAGAGCTGGCCAGATAAAAGATGCCGTTAAAGACGATGACAAAAAGGGAAATGGCGAGGAGGAACAGCTGATTCTTGGTGAGGGAGAAGGAACGGACCCCCTCCTCGACCCTGGGGGGATGAACCCTGATATAGATCACCTGCTTTCCTTCCCTAAATGGGAGGAAGGAGGAAAAGAGTTTTGAGAAAAATCCACCCCCCTTCAAAACCACTCCCTTTACCTCCGTAGCCAATATCTTTTGTTAAATTTTACCCTATTGTGACAAAGTTTGTCAAACAAAAACTAAATCCTTATTTTTTAAGTTGATATAAGGCTCAATTTGTGGTATTAGAGAGGTAGATGGAAATGGATGGAGGAACAATAAAATGGGGGGTCGTCAGTTTAAGATACGATATTTAGTGCCTAAATTGGAAGACGCACCGATGGAAGAGCATGAGTGGGGTTTTGGAAATATCGTGGGTCGTTCCGAAAAAATGCGGGAGGTCTTCAAAATCCTGATCAAGATCGCCTCTGCTCCCGCGGTTCCGGTGATAATAAAGGGTGAAAGCGGTACCGGAAAGGAGCTCGTTGCCCGGGCGATCCACAGTGCAAGCGCCTCAGTCCATCACCCCTTCGTCCAGATAAATTGCTCTGCCCTCCCAGAAAGCCTCCTTGAGTCGGAGATATTCGGCTATGAAAAGGGAGCCTTCACCGACGCCAAAGCGACCAAACGGGGCCTTCTTGAAATAGCCGATGGAGGAACCTTCTTCCTCGATGAAATCGGGAATATGAGCCTGAACCTTCAAGCAAAGCTCCTCACCGCGATAGAGCAAAAAAGGTTCAAAAGGGTGGGAGGGGTAAGCGATATCCAGGTGCGAACGAGGATAATAGCGGCGACCAACAAAAACATAGAAGAGGAAGTGGCAGCAGGACTCTTCCGGGAGGATCTCTACTATCGCCTCAATGTCATCTCCTTAACCCTACCCCCCCTCAGGGAGAGGGGAGATGATATCATCCTTCTCGCCCAATACTTCCTCAATATGTTTAATGAGGAGTACAAGCGGAATGTGGAAGGCTTCTCCTCCGAGGCGATCGAGGCGATGCTCAGATACCCCTGGCCCGGTAATGTGCGGGAGCTGAAGAATACCATCGAGCGGGTGGTGGTGCTGGAACAACCGGAGATCATCCTCCCTCGCCATCTCGACTTAGGAAGGGGCCATATCATCAAACAGCCCTCCATCTCCTACCCCGAGAATGGTCCCTCCATCGAGGTGGATATCCCCCCGCAGGGGATATCCCTGGAAGAGGTGGAGCGGGCTTTTATCCTGAAAGCCCTTGAGAAAACGGGCTGGAATCAGGTTAAGGCAGCGAAACTCCTCGGGATAAGCAGGCAGACCCTGCGCTACCGGATGAAGAAGTACCGGATAAGGGGAGCGATTGATCCAAATAAAACAGATGGCTCATTTGAGCCAGTAAATTAAGCCATTCTAAAATATAGCCTTATCTCATTTAATCCCTCTTTTTTTACTTTATGATTCAATTAGAACACTATTACTATTTTATCGGCTTTAACCTAAGTCGCTAAATATCAACAGTTAAAAATAGACGAACTATGGCACATTTCTTGCTACTTAAATAAGGTGAAAAGAGAAGATCATCAACCTTGCTCAGTCACAGCTGGGTGCAGCGAGAACAGCTACCGCCTAGCCACCTGGGCAAGGACGAGGGCGACGGTAGGAGTTGTTCATCCGCTGCTTGCTCGGCCGAGGACAAGGCGCTAAGGTTGATGAATGAAGTTGTTAAGTCCCTCTACGACCCCCCAAGTAGATGCGTGACGGAGGGAGGCGGGAGACCGCCTCCAATTTTTTTATTTATCTTTCCCTTCAATCCTTATGAGCCCTGCTCGCTCGAGCACCCGGAAAAACCTCTCAACCGAGGAGAGGGAAACAGGACCATACTCAGCGCTCAGTGCATCCCTTATCGCGAGGAGGCTCCTTCTACCGTCAACGAAATTAACCGCTTCATAAGCCCGGCTTCCCCGGAGGGGTAGCTTCCTCTCGACCTCCTCCCCCAACTTATCGCTCAGATAGCCGTGATAGAGAGGACCGATGAAACCAGAACTCCTCCGGGGAACGATCCTTCTCGCCCTCTCCTCCTCCGGGGAAAGCGTGATCTTCCGCGGAGCCACCCCGAAAAGGGAGCAACGGGAGAAGTATCTCTGCTCGATCAGCCGGCGATAAAAGAGCTCCTCAGCATTCGCTCTTCTTTTTAGCCTCTCGATAAGTCCTGTCAATTCCTCATCCTTGGAGAACACCCCAACCGAGGAGAGCGCTTCCCTTACCCGGTGGAAGGAGTATTTAGAGACAAGCAACGCCTGGCGATAGACATTGTAAAGCTCGGAAGCCGACCTCGCCTCATCGAGCTTAGAAAGCCAGAAATTCACCTCCTCGCTTGCCCGGAAGGTTTCCCGGGAGAGAACCTCGGTGGCGAGCTTCATCCCTTCGAAAGACCCTGCCTGAGCCATAAAGTAAACGGCGAGGGTGGAGAGGAATACGACCCGTTTTAACTCGGTCTGATCCACCTTATCCACATCATCCTGGATGGTGTGATGATAAGGATCGGGATGACCCAGCATCACCGCCGGCACCCGGAAGGAGCCCTCAGTGAAGATGTAATGATCGGAGCCACCGGAATAGGGAACCACCCGGTAATTCCAGGGAGCCTTTGAGCCCCTGGGGGTGGTTATTCGGCATCGCGCCACCTCCTCGATGAGGTTCTCCATAAGGGCGTTGATGAATGAGGGGTTGGAAGCAGGTGTTCTCGTCACATAGAAATAGGAGTTCGTCTTCTTGAGGTCCTCCCCGATCATATCGAGATTGAGGGCGCCTATCGTCCTTTTTGCCACCTCGGGATGGTTTACTAAGTAGGCAATGGTGCCGTACATCTCGGAGACCCAGAGGAAGCGGATGGTCCTCGCCGGTGGAGGTATCTCACCCTTTGCTATCAGCCGTTTCAGCGTTCTCGCTATCTCAAGAAGACCAGCGCTTCCCGAGGCGTTGTCGTTCGCCCCCGGTTGATAGTGGTCCAGATGAGCCATAAGAAGGACCTCCTCATCGGGGTACTTCGTTCCGGGGATGGTGGCACTCATCACCTCTATCTTGCTCGGATATATCTCTCCCACCACCTTGACCTTGAGCAGTACCTTCTTTCCCTGACTGAGAAACCGCTTTATCAGATCCGCTTGCTCCCGGGAGAGGTTGAACCCGAAGCCGACCTTGTCCTTTTCGCTCAGTCGGGGCCAAAGGGCGGTGTATTGGACGAGATTAGGATAATCTCTCCTCGCATCCGGAGGAAGATAATTAAGCACCCCAACCGCACCCCGCTTTATGACCGCCTCCCGATGAACATCACCGGAATAGCCGGTGGCAAGGACGATCTTACCCGCAACATCCTTCCCCTGATAATCGGCGGGAGACAGTCCCGAGCCGACATCGACCACCTCGGCGGTCAGATCAGCACTTACGCTATGCTTCACCAACACGGTAGGAAGCTCCTCATAGGAGGCGAGCTTCATCTTGATCGGAGAAACCATCCACAGTTCCCCTTCGCTTGCCCGCCAGCCGACCGGGGTACGGAATGTCCCGTAGTAGGTATCGCCGTCGGAATACCAACCCTCTATCTTCGCATTTTTTATGCCGTACCTGGCGAGCTGAGATTTGACATAGAGTGCTGCCTTATGCCACCCCTCCGATGCCTGAATCCGATCATACCTGCTGATCATAACCGTATGCCACCAGGCGATCTCCCCGGAGACCTGGGAAAGGATCTTTCCTTCAATATCCCTGGAGATAAGTGAAGGGGGCTGATAACCATCTCCTAAGGCGGGGGAAAGAAGGAAAAAGAAACCAAAAAGCAGGAAGTAGGATACCCATCTCTTACCCATAATCTACTCCTCCTAAACATAT
>JAGGZT010000007.1 GCA_021161905.1 Acidobacteriota bacterium
ACTTATCCTTTTCAGAAAGGCTTTTTCGCTGAGCCATTTCCCTCGTTCCTCAGACTAAGTTTCCCCCAGGATCTCTTTTACCTTGGCGACGAGCTCATTCACATCGAACGGCTTGGTCACATAGTAATCGGCGCCGACCTTGTCCCCCTTTTCCCTATCCGTCATCTGTCCTTTAGAGGAGAGAATGAGGAAGGGGACCTTAGCTAAGCGGAGTTGGCTCTTTACCCATTCGAGGAGGGCGAAACCGTCCATCCGGGGCATCATCACATCGGAGATGATGAGATCAGGAACCTCCTTTTCCAATATCTCCTTCGCCTCGAGCCCATCATTGGCTACTAGAAGCTTATGCCCTAATTTCTTTAAGTTGTAGGTGATGAGCCGTACCATATGGGGCTCATCCTCAACTATCAGTATTTTTTTTGCCATTTTTCCGCCTTGGTTTTAATGGACTTGGTTGGTTTTATCGGTCTTACCGGTCTCACCGGTTTAAATCTGCGGTTGATGACTGGTTTTATGGGCTTTGGTTTAGGCTTGATAGGTTTCGGCTTGATTTTAATTGGTGGCAGGGGACGAGGTTTCTTTTCCACTACCGGTACCGATTTTTTGACCTTGACCCGGATGTCGTCGAAGTAGACATGGGAATTTCCCCAGGTCCTTAACCCTATCATCCCGTTGGTGTAGCTTTCATCCCTCCCCGTAAGCACCAGTTTTCCATCCACATAGGCTTTGAAGGTGTCCCCCTTAACCTCCAGTTTGATCTCCCTCATCGTGTTATACCAGTCGAAGTCCGAGCCGAAGACCTTGTTCTTAAGCACCCGGGCGAACGGTGCCCGTTCCCGTCCGTTCACTATCTTTCGGAAGAGGAAAGATCCTCCCCGTCTCCGGTCGTAGTAAGGGTCGTATTGAAAGATGTAGGCGTTGGCTCTTTTCACATCCGTCGCCCGGAAGTAAACGCCGTAACCCCAGCCCTTGGTCAATTTCGCCTTGAGTATCACCGTGTAATCGCTCCATTTCGCCTCCCCGCTAAAGCTTCGGTGTTCTCCAACCGAGCCCTTGTCGCGCCCTGCGGAGTACATCCCGTCTTCCACCTTCCAGAACCTTCCTCGGACTACCTGCCAGTTCTTCGCCTTTCCATCGTCGAAGGTGGCGAGGAAATCGTATTTTTCCGGGGGAACAGGGGAGGCTTTTCCTATGGTGTGGTCCCAGCGAACGGGACGGGGAAAATCGTGGAGAAACGGCATCCCATTGCTTTTTAAGGCGGTAATCCTGTCGGTGAGACAGGCTACGGTGTAGCCATCGGTCTCGTAATCACAACCCTCAGTCTCTCCTCTGCCATCAGCGGGGCAGTCGAAGGCGCTTTTGGATACATAGGGGGTGAGATCACGGGAGGGATCGCCAAGTGCTTTGCCGTCCATAGTGAGCATAACCTCGCCATCGCCGAAACCGAGGTCTTGGCTCACGAACGAGGTGTTATGATCCACCTCCCACCGGGTGATCGCCTCCCGGATCAGCCGTTGGTTGTTCAGGTCTATTGCCCGATGGGTGAGGTCGAGTGCTGCCTGGATGGAGGGGAAGGCTAAGGTGGTGAGGATGCCGATTATCGCCACCGCCACCAAAGCCTCGATAAGGGTAAACCCGGAATCCTTCCTGTTTCCATCATTCTCCCCCCTCCTTTCCAACGCTCGAAGTCCAAGCAACACTAAGTAGAAAATTCCCAAGCACCCGAAGGCGTAGCGATTAAATGAGAGATATACTCCTATAACCATTGGGGCAAGAAACGGGAATATCCAAAAGTCGGGGTCATCTTGCACAGTGCAAGACACGGCACATCCCCATATAAACGAAAGAAAGAAAAACACGAAGGCTTGGACGATTATCATCGGTTCATTCCTCCTCAGATTTAAGGAAGGGACCTCCCTTTTCGGTAAAATAGAGTCCCTCCAATCCGTGTGCCGCCGGATCGGGGCAGGAGAGGATGAACCCCTTTCCATCGGAGGTGAGTCGATAGATGAATGGTTTGTCGGATACAGGGCATAGGGGAATTTTTCGAAACTCAGGTGAGATGAGCTCGGAGAGTTGTTCTGGATAGCGTCCTTCGTGCTTCTTGGCATAAGCCTGAAGTTGTTTATAAACGGTGTTCATCGCAATGACACAGCGATCTATCCCCATCCGACTTATCATCTCGTCGGTGATCCTAACAGATGCATTCTTGTTTCGTGAATTCATATAGTATGCGGTGCTAATGGTGGTTACCTCTACCAAGGCGATTATGCAGGCTATCATCGCCACTTTTCTCACCCAAGCCCATTTCTTCCTTTCTTCGATCGCCTTCTCTTTTCTCTTTATCCGCTCCTGTTGGGTTTCTTCCTTTGTTGTGTAGTCGAGAGCGGCAAGCTTCACCGCACATTCGTAGCAGTAGATCTTATCCTCCCTGGTCTCGGCGACACATTCGCGGCAGATAGGTTTTCCACAAAGAGCGCAGCTACCCACCGCTTCCCTCTCTGGATGGTTGGCACACTTTTCCATCTCGCCTCCTGAGATGGTTTAAGCCCGGGGAATAATCCCCTCTATCTCCTCAATTGAGGTTAAGCCGTTTACCACCTTCTCCAGAGCGACATCCCACATAGTCCTTAGCCCCTGAGATATCGCCTGCTCCCGAATCTTCTTTACCGATGCCCCTTCGTAGATCAGCTCCCTTAGTTCGTCCGTTATCTCCATTACCTCGAATATCCCGATCCTCCCCTTATAACCGACTCCATTACAGGCGGAGCATCCCTTAGGTCGGAAAAAGATAACCTCCTCTTCTTCTTTCTTCTTATAGCCGATCCTGGTAAGGAGCTCGGGGGAAGGGGTATACTTCTTCTTGCATTGAGGACATAGCCTTCTCACCAGCCGTTGAGCGATGATGCACTCGACCACCTCCTTTATGTAGAACCGCTCGATTCCGATATCGAGAAGCCTGCCGATGGTCTCTGCGGTTCCCATCGTGTGGAGGGTGGAAAGGAGTAGATGCCCAGTTAGAGCTGCCTGTACCGCGACCTCTGCTGTCTCCCTATCCCTTATTTCGCCCACCAGTACTATGTCCGGATCCTGCCTCAGGATGGAGCGAAGGCCACGGGCGAAATCCAGGCCTACCTTGGGGTTTATCGGTATCTGGTTGACGATCTTCAGCCTGTATTCCACCGGGTCTTCCAGGGTGATGATCTTCTTGGTCATCGTGTTGAGCTCGTTCAAAATGGCGTAAAGGGTGGTCGTCTTTCCCGAGCCGGTGGGACCGGTTACCAAGATGAACCCTGCCGGCTTCTTTATATTCCGCTTGAGTCGCTCGTATTCCGGAGGATCGAGCCCCAGATCGTCGAGGGTGATCCTCGCCTTCGACTGGTCGAGAACCCGGAGTATCGCCGACTCCCCGTAGATGGTGGGGGTGGTCGCCACCCGGAAGTCTATGTCCCGTCCTTCATAACGGATGAAGAACCTTCCATCCTGGGGCACTCGGTGTTCCGTGATATCGAGGTTGGAGAGGATCTTTATCCTGGAAATGGCTGAAGCGCCGAGCTTCTTCGGGATGAGGTGTGCTTCCCTGAGATAGCCATCAACCCGGTAGCGGATTCTGGTAACCTCGCTCTCCATCTCTATATGGATGTCGGAGGCGTTTTGCTTTATCGCCTCGGTGAGGAGGAGGTTGACCAACTTTACCACCGGTGGGGCATCAACCGATTTGCTGATATCCTCTATTTTCTCTTCGGGCATTACTAAGTATTCGACGATCTCCTCTCCAGTGGAGGTGCTGATCACTGCGGGACCCGTCCTCTTACCGAAGAAGTGCTCGATCGCCATCTTTATATCCCGCTCGTCTGCAAGCACCGGTTCCAGGGAGTAGCCCGAGGCGAACTTGAGATGATCCAAGGAGAGGATATCAAAGGGATCACTGATGGCGATGGTCAGTATGTTCGCCACTACCAGGATGGGGATGGCTTTGTATCTCCTTGCTACCTTTGCTGGAATGAGCTTCACCGCATTGGGATCGATGAGGTCGATATTCAGCTTGATGTAGGGCATTTCCACTACTTCGCTTATTACCTTGAGTACATCTTCCCTTTTGGCGTATCCTTGCTCTTCGAGGATATCTATCAGCTTTTTCCCCGTTTCTTCGGCAAGGAAGATCGCCTTATCCAACTCCGCCTCGGTTATTACCCCTCGCTCGACGAGGATCTCTCCTAATTTCTTAGCCTGTTTCTCCGGCATCCCTCAATAACTCCTCCACCTTTTTTATCAATTTCTGAGGGTCGAACGGTTTAACCAAATAGTAGTCGGCACCTATCTTCTTCGCCTCCTCCTGGTAGTTCACCCGGCGGTAGATAGCGCTGGCGATGATGATGGGGATATGTTTTTTGGCTGGATATTTCCTTATCTTCTCGCAGACCTTGAAGCCGTCGAGTTTGGGCATAAGTACATCGAGGATAACGAGATCTGGTTCAAACCGGAGGAACTCCTCAAGCGCCTTTTCGCCATCGGAGCAGGTAGCTACACTGTATCCCGCTTTTTCCAGGTTGTAGCTAATCAGGCGAAGGAGATTCTCATCATCGTCTACTACGAGAATCTTACCTTTTGTCATATCGCCCCCTCTAATAGATATATTC
Source organism: Acidobacteriota bacterium (assembly GCA_021161905.1). Lineage (NCBI taxonomy): Bacteria > Pseudomonadati > Acidobacteriota > Acidobacteriota bacterium. The sequence goes on from JAGGZT010000007.1 coordinate 4,641, forward strand.
GGTAATTTATGCATTTCATTTTACCACTTTTTCTTTAATTTTTGAAGGGCTTACTTTAAAATCGATAAGTCTTCCTTTCTATTTTTGTTTTTTTAAACTGTTTCTTTGGTTATCGACAAAAAGGGTTGAATGCCTCCTGATGTTAAGTGAAAATGAAGGGACGGAGGCATGCGATGAGGAAAGAGATGAGTGAAAGATTGATCAACTACGCTGAGGTCAACCTGGATCATCTTGCTGGCAATTTCACCGCCATAAAGAAGCGGGTGGGGAAGGAAGTAAAAATGGCTCCATTGGTGAAGGCTGAGGCCTATGGTCATGGGATGATCGAGGTGGCGAGGAAGCTTGCCTCGCTCGGTGCGGATATGCTCGGGGTGTTCTCGGTGGCTGAGGGAGCGATCCTTCGCGAAGAGGGGATGGGTCTTCCCATTCTCGTTCTTTCCGGTTTCTGGCTCGAGGAGGCGGAGGCGGTGGTTCATTATGGGCTTACCCCTGCGGTTTACAATCTCGAGATGGCGGAGGCTCTTTCCCGCGAGGGAGGAAGATTGGGGAAGAAGGTTTCCTGTCATATAAAGGTCGATACCGGCTTGAACCGGTTGGGGGTTGATTTCTCTCAAGCGGCGGAGCTCGCCCTGAAGGTGGCGTCCCTCCCCAATATAGAGGTTGAGGGGATATTCTCCCATTTCGTCTTCGACGAGCCGGGGAACGAGGTGGACGAGGAGCAGATAAGGAGGTTTCGCCGGGTGCTTTCCCAGCTTGAGGAGAGGGGAATGAGGGTTCCCCTGGTTCATATGGCGAATAGCAATGGGGTGGTATCCTATCCCGATTCCTGGTTCAATATGGTTCGTCCTGGGAAGTTGCTTTATGGTTGTCCCCCCAAAGGTGGGGTGATCCCGGGGATAAAGCCGGTTTTATCCGTCAAGTCGCGCGTTTTCTCCTTAAGGGGGGTTCCCCCCCTTACCCCCCTTTCCTACAGCCATACCTATAAGACCGAGCGTGCCTCGATTATCGCCACCCTTCCCATTGGGTATGCGGATGGCCTTTCTCGTCTTCTTTCCTCCAATGGTGAGGTGATTATAAGGGGGAGGAGGGCACCGATAGTGGGAGTGGTTTGTATGGATTATGTGCTCGTAGATGTCACCGATATCCCCGGGGTTAAGGTGGGCGATGAGGTGACCATATTGGGCAGAGACGGCGATGAGGAGATAACCGCTCGGGAGATCGCCGAGAGGATGGGGGTAGTTTTAGAGGAGGTCCTCTGTCATTTGGGAAGCTCGCTTCCCCGGGTTTATGTAGAAGGCGGAAGATATTATAATGGGTGAGTGATATACTTCCGAAAAGGCGTTTTATGTTTGAGAGGCCATTTTTAAAGCTTATCTTTGGCGATGCTTCAGATATGAAAGAACTTCCCGATGGTAGTGTTCACCTTGTTGTCACAAGTCCTCCTTACTTTAATGCTCCTTTCGACTATCCTGATCTATTCAAGAGCTATGATGAGTTTCTTGGACTTTTGAATAGAGTTGCTGGAGAATTAAAACGAGTAGTTGCAAAAGGGCGGATAGTAGCGATCGTGTGTGATGATACCCTTATCAATGGAAGGAAGTTTCCAGTTGTGGCGGATATCACTAAGATATTTATTGACCAGGGCTTTATCTACCGGGATAGAATTGTTTGGGTGAAGCCAGAGGGATATATTAGAATAAGTAGGAGGAGTGGTGTTCTTTTGCAACATCCTTACCCGATGTATTATTATCCCGACAATCTTCAAGAATCCATCCTCATATTCCAAAATGGAAAATTTGACTATAATCTAATTAATGACTTTCAAAAAGAAATGTCCGGAATCGATCTTGAACGATATCAGAGCGAAAAATGGTATTTAAATGTTTGGTATATCACCAATGTATTACCTCGCCCTAATAGGCTTGAGAAGGGGATCGCTGCTTTTCCTGAAGAGATACCGTTGAGGCTAATAACCCTCTTTTCTTACCGAGGAGAGACAGTACTCGATCCATTTATGGGGTCTGGGACGACTTTAAAAGTAGCCCTCGCCCTTAAGCGGAATGGGATTGGCTATGAGGTAGATGTGGAGCTTTTGGATACGGTGAAAAGGAAATTGGGGCTCTATCCTCCTTCTCTCTTCCCATCTGTAGTTGATGTTGAGCTTGTTGTGAGAGAGGATGTAAGACACCTAAGGACCTCTCTTCAAGATAAAGTGAGTAAAAAACCAAAGAGATGATGCAAATCACTGCTAAGATTAGCGGAATAAAATATACCCCATTACTCTGTAAGAAGCTTAAGACTTTTCCCTTAAGGGATATAGAAAAGGTCTTTTTAAAAGAGAGTGTTTTTCTTCTAGCGATTGACAATTCCAATCTATTTGCCATTAGTAGATGGGTGTCTCCAAAAAGAACACGGTCATATCCCTATCCCAGGGTTTATGATACCCTAAGTTTTTCTGGTAAGAGAGTTGCTGTAATTCCGGTGATTAAGGATGAGGGGGAGGATGGAGATAGGGATTTTATTCAATGGGATACTATCTCTCTTATGAGCCTTCTCCAGGTGTATGTAATTATTACTTATTATGCTGATGCTTCTCCCAGTTCCCGCTCTAAAAATAAAATTACCTCTCAGAAGTTTTCCATTGATCATATAAGATTTGAGCTTGAGAGGCTGACGGGTTATCAATCTGATGCCCTTCATTGGAATATGAAACAGATAGAGAGAGTAGATGAGGTTGCTGAGAAGGCTATTCGTTCTTATCGGATTATATCGGAAAAACTCGGGATCAAGATGCACTCTTTTGAATCGGCGTTGAGACGACTTGAAATTCTGAAAAAAGGAAAGAAAGAGTTTATGAGTTCATCACGCGATCTATCAAGAAAAGCTCAAGAAAGGGAAAGTGTAACTTCTCAGCCCAAAGAGAAGCTCAGCGAGGGTGCTAAAGCTGTTATTACGATAACAAACTATCTTGGAGGAAGTTATTATTTTACGGTGGATGAGGCATATATTGATGGGAGAAATCTCCTTTTAGTTGAAGGTAAGCATACTCGGAAAAGCGAGCTTCCTAAGGAATCGGATATAAAAGATGGACTCCTGAAGATGGTATTATTCTCTAATCTTGAAGAAGTGATGGTCGGGGGGAGAGAATATTCACCACTTCCTATTCTCAAGTTGACCACAGGCAGTGGATTTAATCTTGAGAAGCTCTCGCTCCGCGAGAGAAAGGTATGGGAAAGGTTGAAGGAAGAAGCGGAGAAAAACAGCTTTAAGATAATGCTTAATGGTGATTTTGTAGTCTAATCTTTCTGTTTTCAGTGGGCTTCGAGCCAGTTTCTTCCCACCCCGATATCCACCACGATGGGTACCAAAAGCTCCATTACCCCCTCCATCTCTTCCTTTATCAGCTTCTTCGCCTCGTCCAATTCCCCTTCCGGTACCTCGAAGAGAAGCTCGTCGTGTATCTGGATGATCATCTTCGTCTTTAGCTCCCTTTTCTCTATCTCTTCCTGTATCTTCACCATCGCTCGCTTGATCAGGTCTGCTGCTGTCCCCTGAATGGGGGTGTTTATGGCGATGTTCTCTGCACTCGCCCGGATGTAGGGGGTACTGCTCCTTATCTCGGGGATGAGCCTTCTCCTCCCGAGGAGGGTGGTAACATATCCCCGTTCCCTCGCATCCGCGATCGTTTTTTCTATAAAGAAGTGCACCTTGGGATGTTTCTCGAAGTAGGTCTCAATGAACCTCTTTGCCTCCTCGAGCGATAAACCGGTCTCCGCTGCCAGTCGCTGTGGTCCCATCCCGTAGATGATGCCGAAGTTTATCGCCTTTGCTCGGGAACGCATCTCCTTGGTCACCTCGTTCATCGGCACCCCGAAGATGACCGAAGCGGTCTTCCTGTGGATATCCTCCCCCGCGCGGAAAGCCTCGATGAGTAACGGGTCCTCCGAGAGGTGAGCCACTATCCTGAGCTCTATCTGGGAGTAATCGGCAGAAAGGAGGAGCCAGCCCTTATCCCGGGGTATGAAAGCCTTTCTTATCTCCTTCCCGATCTCCGAGCGGATGGGGATGTTTTGGAGGTTTGGCTCACTGCTCGAAAGCCTTCCCGTAGCGGTTACCGTCTGGTTGTAGGAGGTATGGATCCTCCCCGTTTTCGGGTTGATCATCTTGGGGAGGGCGTCGATATAGGTCGATTTGAGCTTGGAAAGCTCCCGGTAGTTGAGGATGAGCTTTACCAGGGGATGAGCGGATAGGTTGTTCAATACCGAGCTATCAGTGGAATAGCCCGTTTTCGTCTTCTTCATCCCCTTTCTTATTCCGAGCTCCTTGTGTATCTTTAGCTTCTCGAAGAGGATATGCGAGAGTTGCTGGGGCGAATTGATGTTGAACTTCTCCCCGGAAAGCTCGTAGATCTTGAGCTCAAGCTCATAGAGCTCTTTCGCCAGCTTCTGCGAGAGTTCGGCGAGCTTGGGCACATCGAGCGAGACCCCGTTCATCTCCATAATGGCAAGCACCCGGACGAGGGGCATCTCTATCTCGGTAAAGAGGTTCCATAAAGATAAAGTTTTGAGCCTCGGCTCGAGGTAATTCCTCAGCCTAAGGGTAATATCCGCATCCTCGCAGGCGTATTCCGCTACCTCGGTTAGGGGTACCTCGCTCATACTTATTTGTTTCTTACCCTTACCGATCAGGGACTTAGTGGGTATCTTCTTGTAGTTCAGGTATTCGAGGGCGATGGAATCGAGGTTGTGCTGTCTCCTTGAGGGGTTCAGGAGGTAGGAGGCGACCATTGTATCGAACTCGATGCCGGAAAGCTCAATCCCGTAATTCTTGAAGACGATGAGGTCGTATTTGATGTTCTGCCCGATCTTCCTTATCTTCGGGTCTTCGAGGATCGGCTTCACCATCCTCAAGGCTTCGTCGAGGGTGAAATCGGAGAGCTCGAGAAGGGGAAGGTAATAAGCCTCCCGCTCCTTGATGGCGAAGGAGATACCGATGAGCTCTGCTGACATCGGGCTTAATGCGGTCGTCTCAGTGTCCACCACCAAGGCACCCGCCTCTCTCACCTTCTCGATCAATCTCTCGAGTTCCTCCTTCCTTTTTATGGTGTGGTAGGAATGTTTGTCCTTGGTGGCGTCGGTTACCACCGTGTCTATCAAGCTTGAGAACTCAAGCTCGAGGAAGAGAGAGATCACCCGATTCCTGTCCGGTTCCTTCCGTTTTAGCCTCGTAAGCTCAAGCTCAAGGGGAAGATCCTTCTTTATGGTGACGAGCTCCCGGGAGAGAAACGCCTGCTTCTTGTTTTCTGCCAGTACCCGGCGTAGTTTTTCCCGCTCTATCTTATCCAGGTTGGCATAAACTCCTTCTAAGCTTCCGAACCTCTTTATAAGTTCGAGCGCCGTCTTCTCCCCCACCCCAGGAACACCCGGGATGTTGTCCGATTTATCGCCCATCAGGGCGAGTATGTCGATCACCCTTGAGGGAGGGACGCCGAACTTCTTGATAACATCCCGCTCGTCGAGTATCTCAAGCCCCTTCCCCCCAGCCCGGAGGTTGTAGATGAGGATCCGCTCTCCCACTAACTGCATAAAGTCCTTATCCCCGGTGACGATGTAGGAGGTAGCTCCTTTACCCGCTCCCTTTACCGCCATCGTTCCAATGACATCATCCGCCTCATAACCCGGTATTTCGATTGTGGGAACCCGTAAGGCGTCGAGTAGCTCCCTTATCCGCGGGAGCTGATCCCTCATCTCGTCGGGCATCTTCTGTCTCGTCGCCTTGTATTCGGGAAATATCCGGTGGCGGAAGGTGGGCTTTGGGCTATCGAATATGACCGCCAAATAATCCGGTTTCTCCTCTTCGATTATCTTGATCAAGGTGGTGGCGAAGCCGAAGGTCGCCGAGGTATTCTCTCCCTTCGAGGTTATAAGTGGGTTCCTGATGAAGGCGAAAAAGGAGCGATAGGCGAGGGCAGAACCATCGATGAGGAAGATCTTTTCCGGCACTGGATGGCTCCCTCAGCTATAGCGGTAGGATACGCCGAATCCGCCCATCGGGTTTTTCCAGCGGACGATATCGGGACAGGCGACCTGACAGGTGCCACATTCGAGGCAGTTTTCGAAGTTCACGATGCATTCGCCGGTTTCCTCGTTCCGCTCGTACACCTTTGCCGGACAGATGTAAAGAATAGCCGGGTCCTTCGCCCGCTTGAACGCCTCCTGATCCACCTCGATGTGGCTTATCTTATCGAGCTTTCGCTTGACTAAGTAAAGCCTGTCCTCGAGGGAAAGCTTCTTCGGCGGGGTGATTGCCTCTTTCCATTTTTCTTCACTCATAGCATTGCCCTCTTTGCTTGCCATAGCCTCTTAAGCAGGGAGAAGGTCCCCATTTTCTTCCGGAACCTCTTGATAACATCCCTTACCACCTCTTCCTTTGGGGTTTCGGAGACGGTGAAGAAGGAGGCGGCAAGATCAACGACGAAGGGGAGCTGATCCGAGAGGAATTCCGGATTGTCCTTAAGGAAGCGAATGAATCGGCGGTATTTCTTGATGTCCTTAAGGACGAAGGAATCTTCCAGCTTCTTTCGGTAAGAGGAAAGGGTCTCCTTGCTGAAATCCCCCTTTTCCTTTGCCTCGATCACCGCCTCGCCGGCAAATACCCCGGATGCCATCGCTAAATTGGTCACTTCGTGGAAGAAGGATGGGTTGATGAGCCCGGCAGCGTCGCCGACTAAGAGAACGCCGTCGCCAACGAGCTCCGGCAGTTCGTCGTAGCTCTCCTCGGGTATCATATGGGTTGAATATTCGATCACCTCTCCTCCCCGGAGGAGGGGCGCCACCGCGGGATGTGCCTTGAAGGCATCGAGCAGGTCGTAAAGGGTCATCCTTTTTTCCATAAGGTCGGAGATGAGACAGCCGACGCCAACAGAGATGGTATCCTTATTGGTATAGATGAATCCGGAGCCGATCATCCCGGAGACCGCCTCCCCGAAGTACTCATAGGCTATCCCCTCATTATCCTTTATGTGGAAGCGGTCCTCTATCACTTCCCGGGGGAGCTTTATCACCTCCTTCACCGCGGTGACCCGGTTTTCCGGACTCATCTTGCTTTTTTCCTTCCTTAAGCCAGCACGCTCGGCAAGTAATGAGTTTGCCCCTTCCGCGATTATCACGCAGTTTCCGTAGAGTTCGTCGTAGGTTCCTTCCCGCTCTCCTCGGGCTTTTATCCCTACCACCTTACCGTTTTCAAAGATGAGATCGTCCACCACCACCCCGGGATAGACCTCGGCACCAGCCTCCTCCGCTTTCTCTGCGAACCAGCGGTCGAACCTGGACCGGATGACGGTGAAGGAATGATTGAAAGGAGGGCGATTGAACTGTTCGTTTCTGAGATTTACCGCCAGTTCCCCCTCTTTCGAGAGGAGGGAGAAACGGCGGGTGACGATGTGTCTCTCGAGCGGCGCTTCCTCGGTGAAGTTCGGGATAAGTTTTGCCAGGATAGTGGTAAAGAGGATACCGCCGAAGAGGTTCTTCGCTCCGGGGTATTCCCCTCGTTCGAGCGCCACCACCGAGAGCCCCGCCTTAGCCAAGGTGAGAGCAGAGGCGATGCCTGATGGTCCGGCACCGACTATTATAGCGTCGAATTTTTCTTCATCTGCCAAGAGATACCTCCTCCTTAAAATTTGGCTTAGATTATTATAGAGGCTTCTCCTTTTGATTTTCAAGCCCGGTCGTAATGGGACTTGTCGTCGATTTATTTATGTCCTTTGGATAGTGGCGGTTGCTTTCCCTATTTATGAAGCCCCCTGCTTGTTCTTAATTCCTAAATGTAGGGACAGCCCTCGTGGCTGTCCGGCGGGCAACCGCCCGCGGGGGGTTATACGGACAGGGGCACCCCCTGTCCCTACAGGTGACCACCTGAGGGGTTTATATTACAGATTGAGGTTATCCCTTCTATGAATCCCTGGCGGTGGTTACCCCTTATGAATCCCCAACGGCGGGTGCCGTTCAGGGGCAAGCCCTGTCCTTACTTTATTATAAGGACAGGGATAAACCCTGTCCCTACATTAAGATAAAAAAATAAAGGGATCAGAACCTTTGAACCTTCACAATGTAGAAGAGACCTCGAGCTTCTGATCGTTCTTAATTTTAAAATGTAGGGACAGCCCTTGTGGCTGTCCGCACCAGGTGGCCACCTGGTGGGGTTCATATGAACATTTAGAGGGATGCCTCCTTGGATCCATATGTACGGAATCCTTGGCGGTGGATACCGC
>JAGGZT010000008.1 GCA_021161905.1 Acidobacteriota bacterium
ACATAATATTAAGGAGGATAGGAAAAATGAAACTTGAGTTTTGGATTCCAGAAACTTTTCCCTCGGAGAAAGAGATAGCGAAGATATTAAGTCGTCTCGAGAAGGTTAAAACAAAATTCGGCTTTCCTTATGAGGAGAGGCGTTTCAGAAAAGAAAGCTGGGATCAAATAAAAAATGAGACATTGCTGAGCATAAGTGTGGCTCGAAAAATAAAAATCCCCCAGAGCAGAGGGGCTAAAAACCCCAAGCTGTTTCTCCTCGTGTTAACTGACGATGGGAACCCGATAACCTTTTATCCTCAAGAGAGGGATACAAGACCCTGTAAAGAGGTAAAGATACTTGATTTTCTCGATGGGCTCTTAAAGGGAGAGGCGCTATGCATAGATGAAAAGGTAAGGCAGATTATAAAAAGGGAGATAGAAAGGGGGAGCGGTAAGTAAAACTTTTCTATAGCGGAGACCTTAAAGCAAGGGGGTCTCTTTCTTGACAGGGGTGGAATGCTGTGAAATGATGAGGAGAGGGAGGTGTCAGATGAAAAGAGGAAGGTCGGTATTGATCGCTTTCATAATATCAGCCCTTATCGTCCCTGTTCTTCTGGCAGAGGGAGGAAATATCTACCGGGAGAGGAGAGAGCAGGTAAGAAAGGAACTCAAAGGCGGTGTCGCCCTCCTTTTTTCTGGTGAACCCGTCCGGAGTATGATGGGGCATTACTTCCGGGTTGACAAGAATTTCTACTACCTCACTGGCTTAAAGGAGCCAGAGGCGATCCTCACGATTACCGAGGAAGGAGATATCCTCTTCATTAAGAAGGGGGATGAAAATAAGCGGAAGGAGCTATCCCGGGTATCCGGTATTTCCCGGGTTCTTCTGGTAGAGAAGATGAACGATTTCCTTTCCTCCCTTATCGCGGAGAAGGGGATGATCTATTTCCCCTTGCCAAGATTAAGCATTTTCTCGCTCTCTTCCCCTAAGCTCGCCTTTGTCAATCGAATGAGAAAACAGCTTCCTGAATTTGAGGTGGGGAATCTTTCCCCTATCCTCATCAGGATGAGGATGGTGAAATCGAAAGAGGAACTTGCCCTTATGAGGAGGGCGATCGAGATAACCGCCAGGGGCTTAATCGAGGCAATCCGCTCCGCTGAGCCCGGAATGTACGAATACCAGCTTCAGGCGGTGGTGGAGTATGTCTTCCACTTCCTCGGGGCGGAGAGGACCAGCTTCCCCTCCATAGTGGGATCAGAACCGAATTCGGTCATCATCCATTATGAGAAGAACAGAAGGAGGATCAAGCCGGGCGAGCTGGTGGTGATCGATGTCGGTGCGGAGTTTAAGGAGTATGCTGGTGATCTTACCCGAACCATCCCTATCTCAGGAAGGTTCACCAAGAGGCAGAAGGAGATATACGAGATAGTGCTCGAAGCCCAGAGGAGGGGGATAGCTGCTGCCAGACCCGGTGCTACCTTGAGGGATGTCGATAGAGCAGCAAGAAGCTACATAAAGGAGAGGGGCTACGGCAAGTACTTCATTCACGGCACCTCCCATTTCCTTGGGCTCGATGTTCACGATCCCGCACTTCCCAATGTCAAGCTCGCTCCGGGGATGGTGATAACCGTTGAACCGGGGATCTACATCCCGGAGGAGAACCTCGGGGTGAGGATCGAAGACGACATCCTTATAACCAAGGATGGAGCGGTCGTTCTCTCCTCGTTCCTCCCCAAGAGACCGGAGGAGATAGAACGGCTAATGGTGGAAAAGGGGGTGGGGAATATGCTTAAGTTGGGAGCAGGAAGTGGAGGATAAGGGAAAAGTTGTAAATTATACTCAATCCCTCTCCCGGTTGATAGAGGATGTTGGGAGGAATGTAGCCGATCTATCCTTCATTGATATGGATAAGCTTCTTGTTCTCGGTTTTTCCCGAGAGGGGGATAAGCCCTGCCATCCCTACCGCACCCGGCTCTATTACTCGGTAGATAGCAAGAGGCTGGAGAAGGTCAGGGAAATCTACTTAGGGGAAAGGAAGATCCATTACATCCTCTTCTTCAACCTCCCCGATTACGCTTACCTCCCCTTTACCCAGAAGTTTCGCCTCCTTTTCGACCTTCTCCTCGAACTTGATCCGGAGTTCACCGGTCACCTACGCTACAACCGTCCTGATGGAATGGAGGAGGAGTTCCGCACCCTCGAGCTTTGGTGTCGCTACCTGATGGATTACGGGAGGAGGGAGGTTATCGAATTCTTGGTGACCGAGTGGGAGGAGCTCGCCTACGATGAACTTAAGGGTAAACTACCCCTTTTCGAGGAGAAGGAGTTGAACAGGATAGAGCTTGCTCCTGAGGATATAGCGATCCGCAGGATGAGGCTGGATCCTGGAAGATACGAACAGCGGATGATAAACCGTTTTATCAGGGAGGCGGCAGACTACCGTACGGTTTTTGAGTTTATATTCCGCAAGTTCTATCCCAAGAGGGAGTAGTGTCTATTCGATAAGTGCCTTCAAGTGATGTTCTACGCTTCTTCCCAAAGCGGGGAGGTTGTATCCCCCTTCGAGGATGGACACTATCCTCCCCTGAGACCATCTTTCCGCTATCTCCCGGATCATTTTGGTCAGCTGGTAAAATCCGTCTTCGGTGACCCGCATCGCTGAGAGGGGGTCGTCCCGATGGGGATCGAAGCCAGCGGAGACGAGGACGAATTCCGGGCGGAAGGCATCCCCTGCTGGGATCACCTTCTCATTAAAGGCGGTGATGTAATCGATATCGTCTGAGCCGGCAGGAAGGGGGATATTGATGGTGAAGCCGTAGCCTTCTCCTTCTCCCCGTTCCTCCTTACTCCCCGTTCCCGGATAATGGGGGTATTGGTGAAGGCTGATGTAGAGGATGGAGGGATCATCATAGAAAGCGTTCTGGGTGCCGTTTCCGTGGTGGACATCGAAGTCGATGATCAGGATCCGGGAGAGCCCCTTGTCCTGCTTTAGGTAGGAGGCGGTGACCGCGATGTTGTTGAAGAGGCAGAATCCCATTGCCCGGTCTCGTTCCGCATGGTGTCCTGGGGGGCGGACGGCGCAGAAGGCGGAGTCGAGCCTCCCCTCAAGGATGGCTGAGGATGCGGTTATCCCGGCACCGGCGGCGTAGAGTGCTGCTTCATAGGAGTGGGAGGAGACGATGGTATCGCCGTCATCGAGCACTCGGGCACCCCTTTCTATCTCCTTTTTAAGGGAGTGGATGTATGAAGGGGTATGAATATGGGAGAGGATAGATAAGGTGGCTGGTTCCGGTTTAATCCTGATCAGTCGTTCGAACCAATTCCTCTCCTCGAGGTAATGGAGGAGGAAGCTTAGCCTCTCCGGACTTTCTGGATGGTTCCCCGTCTTATGGGCGAGAAAGATCTCGTCGAATACAAAACCAATTCGCTTCATCCCAACCTTAGCCTATGGAGCCGGATGTCTTCTGAATGTGGTGGGTAAGCACTCTCAGGGCTGAAGCTATCTTCTGGAGGCGGTGGTTCTTCTGCCTTAACGCCAGGGGATCATCCAGAGGTACCTGTTGAGCGCGTAGCTCCCGCTGAAGTTTGGTGAGTTCCATCTTGAGCTCCCTAAGCTCGGCAAGGGTAAACCGTTTTAGCATCGGAGGGCTAAGGAGTATGTAGCCCTCCATTAATTGATTTGCCATCGCTGGGGCACTTCCCCCGATAAAGTTTCCCATTTTTGCCCCCCAACATTATTCTTTTGATATAAATTATACTACAGGAAAAAACAATGATAAAGAACCTTTTCTCCCCTTGACTTTTCCTCAAACATCGGTTATAAAATAAAAGGGTTTTTAGCGAGGGTTGTAGTATCTCTTCCTTTGTGTTAACCTTCGAGGTAGAGAAGTGGGGAGTTCCCACTTTTTTTGTTAAGGATTTTTTAGTAAAATAGAGGTCTATCGGTGATAAAGGAGAAGGTGGAGGAGTTAGCGAGCAAGATCGCCTCCGATCACGGGGTAGAGGTGGTGGATGTTGAGTATAAGAAGGAAGGAGGTAGGTGGTATCTTCGAGTGTTTATCGATAAGGAGGGCGGGGTCACCCTTGGCGATTGCCAGGTGGTGAGCGAGGAGCTTAGCGCTCTCCTTGATATCTACGATCTGATAAGTCATCGTTATATCCTGGAGGTCTCCTCCCCTGGACTTACCCGCCCTTTGGTGAAGGAACGAGATTATGAACGGGCGGTGGGTAAACTGGTCAAGATAAGGACGAGGACGCCCATCAGGGGAAGGAGTGTATGGGTGGGGGTGATCAAGAGTTTCTCGAGTGGAGAGGTGGTTTTGTCTATAAAGAAGGGGAAGGATGAACTCATCATCCCCTTGAGCAAGATAACAAAAGCCAACCTGGAGATAGATTTTAAGTAGCTATGGGTAAGGAGCTTTATCAAACAATAGAGCAGATAGGAAGAGAGAAGGGGATCGACCCCGAGGTGATCATCCAGGCGGTTGAGGAAGCGATGGTCGCTGCCTTCCGCAAGTACTTTAGGTCTCAGGAGAACATCGTCTCCCGGTTCAACCGGGAGAAAGGGGTGTTCGAAGTGTTTGCCCGGAAGCAGGTGGTGGAGGAGGTGACCAATCCAGAGAAGGAGATCTCCCTTTCCGAAGCGGTGAAGTACGACCCCAATATCAAGGTGGGGGAGGAGATAAACATTCCCAAGTCCACCGAGGGTCTGGGACGAATCGCTGCCCAGACGGCGAAGCAGGTGATCTATCAGAAGGTGCTGGAGGCGGAGCGGGAGAAGATATTCAACGAGTATCATCCCCGCATAGGAGAGATAGTAAACGGCATCGTGAAGAGGTTTGATCGGAACGATGTCATTGTGGACATCGGGCGGACCGAGGCGGTTCTCCCCAAGAGGGAGCAATCGCCCAACGAGACCTATTCCCAGGGCGATCGGGTGAGGGCGGTGATCATCGAGGTTGAGAGGATCTCCCGAGGGCCTCAGGTGGTGATCTCCCGGGTTGATCCTCAGCTTCTGATAAAGCTTTTTGAGATGGAGGTTCCCGAAATCTACGATGGAACGATAAAGATAAAGAACGCGGTTCGGGAGCCAGGAGAGCGGGCAAAGATAGCGGTCTATTCCACCGATACCAATGTCGATCCAGTGGGTGCCTGCGTTGGGATGAGGGGGAATCGGGTCCAGGCGATAATCAGGGAGCTGAAGAACGAGAAGATAGATATCATCGAGTACTCAGAGGACCCAGCCACCTTCATCGCCAACGCTCTCAGTCCGGCGAAGGTGAGCAAGGTCACCATCCTTGATGAGGAGAAGAGAGAGGCGGAGGTTATCGTGGACTCATCCCAGCTTTCCCTCGCCATCGGCAAGAAGGGGCAGAATGTCCGCTTGGCAGCTAAGCTCACCGGCTGGAAGATAGACATCAAGAGCGAGGAGGAGAAAAAAGCAGAGGTAAAAAGGCGGATGGATATGATGAGCAAGAGCGAGGGGATGCTCAGGGCGATACCGGGTATCGGTGAGAAGACCGCAGAGCGCCTCGCTGAGGCGGGTTTCGATTCTCTGGAAAAGATAGCCAAAGCCTCGGTTGAGGAGTTGAGCAAGCTCCCTTCCATAGGGAGGGAAAAGGCGGAGAAGATCATAAAGGAGGCGCGGAAGCTACTGAGGTAGCTTACACACCATTAGGAGAAGGAAATGGCTAAGGTAAGGATTTATCAACTGGCGAAGGAGCTTGGGGTGGAGGAGACGAGGATAATGGAGATCCTCGAGGCTCATGGGATGAAATCGGGGAACAGACTGATCGGGCTTGATGAGGACCAGGTGAGGATGATAAAGGAGGAGCTCGGAAGGGAGAAGGTGTCCGAACCCTCCCCCACTGACGAGAAGATAGAGGCTATCACCGAGGAGATAGAGAGCAAGCTGGAGAAGGAGGAGATAAAGAAAAAGCCAAGGAGAACGAGGAGGAAAAAACTCAAGCGAGTTGATAATACCCTTACCGCGGGAAAAGGGGTAGTGGAGAAAAAAACGGTTAAGGAGGGAAAGATCACCCTGAGCGAGGGGGTGACCGTCAAGGAGCTCTCTGAGAAGTTGGGCATAAAATCGAAGGTGATAATGAAGAAACTCCTCGAGATGGGCATTTTAGCCACCATCAACCAGACCCTGGATAAGGATACGGCGATGAAGCTCTGTCAGGAGTTCGGCTGTGAGGCAGAGGTGGTTTCCTTCGAGGAAGAGGTTATATTAGAGGAGGAGATGAAGCCGAAAGAGCTTATGCCTCGCGATCCAGTGGTCACCGTGATGGGGCATGTAGATCACGGAAAGACCTCCCTCCTCGATGCCATTAGGCAAACCAATGTAGCCGAGCGAGAGATGGGGGGGATAACCCAGCATATTGGTGCATACAAGATAGAGGTGAATGGAAGGGGGATCGTTTTCCTCGATACTCCGGGGCACGAAGCGTTTACCCGGATGCGTTCCCGGGGAGCGAAGGTGACCGATATTGTCGTCTTGGTGGTGGCGGCGGATGATGGGGTGATGCCCCAGACAGTGGAGGCGATAAACCACGCCAAGGCAGCCGGGGTCCCCATATTGGTGGCGGTAAACAAGATAGATAAGCCGAACGCCGACCCGGAGAAGGTGAAGAAACAGCTTTCCGATCTGGGCCTTACTCCAGAGGAGTGGGGGGGTAAGACGGTATTCGTCGAGATCTCGGCGAAGAAGAGGATCAACCTCGATCTACTTCTCGAGATGCTTCTCCTAATTGCGGATCTCGAGGAGCTTAAAGCAGATCCAAATGTCCTTGCTCGGGGCACGGTTCTCGAGGCGAGACTTGATCGTGCTCGAGGCCCAGTAGCTACCGTGCTTATCCAGAGCGGGACCCTCAGGGTAGGGGAACCCTTTATCGTGGGCGCGGTCTGGGGCAGGGTGCGGGCGATGTTCGACGACAGGGGAAGGAGGATAGACGAAGCTGGTCCTTCAACCCCGGTAGAGATCACCGGGCTTCAGGGGCTTCCTGAAGCAGGGGATATCTTTCAGGTGGTGAAGAGCGAGGCGAAGGCAAGACAGATAAGCAACTTCCGTCAGGCTAAGCTAAGGGAGAAGGAGCTCGCGAGGAAGAGGGCTTCCCGGCTTACCTTGGATAAGCTTTATGAGCAGATAAGGGAGGAGGGGATAAAGGAGCTTCCTCTCATCATTAAGGCGGATGTCCATGGTTCCCTTGAGGTGGTAGAGGACGCGGTGGAGAAGTTGAGCAGTGATAAAATAAGGTTGAGGATCATCCATTCAGGGGTAGGGGCGATAAATGTTACCGATGTTCTGCTTGCCTCTGCTTCCAATGCCATTATCATTGGTTTCAATGTCCGCCCCGAGAAGAAAGCGATAGAGCTTGCCGAGGCAGAAGGGGTGGATATCAGGCTCCATACGGTCATCTATAACCTTACCAATGAGATAAAGAATGCAATGGTGGGTATGCTTGAGCCCACCTTCGAGGAAGTCCCCTTGGGCAGGGCAGAGGTAAGGGAGGTATTCCGCATTCCCAGGGTGGGAGTCGTTGCCGGTTGCTATGTCACTGAGGGGAAGCTGGTGAGGAACGCCGAGGTGAGACTGCTCCGGGATAATATCGTGATCCACGAGGGTAAGATAGGTTCGCTTAGGCGGTTCAAGGAGGATGTTGTTGAAGTCAGGGAAGGGTTTGAATGTGGCGTTGGCATAGCCAATTTCAACGATATAAAGATAGGTGATATTATCGAGTGCTTCCAGGTGGTGAAGAAAGCCCCGGAGATCGAGTAAGAAGCCTGAATAAGGATAATGGTAATTGGTGTTTTACTGATTGAGCTTTTCATTCCCGGTAGCCATTCTCTCAAGGAAAAACGGATGGTAGTGAAGGGACTTAAGGATTCTATTCGTTCCCGGTTTAATGTATCGGTAGCGGAGGTCGATTTTCATGATTTATGGCAGAAGGCGAAGATAGGAATCGCCTCGATCGGGGTGGAGGGATCGGTGGTAGATAAAGGTTTTTCCGCCATTCTCAATTTTATTGAGGAGAAGGCGGTGGCGGAGATAGTGGATACCAAAATAGAGCTTTTATGATGAAGGACAAAGGAAGAAGAGCGAGGCGGGTGGCAGATCTGATCAAGGTGGAGCTCTCTGAGTTGATCCAGTTTGTATTGCGGGATCCTCGGATCGGCTTTGTCACCATCACCCGGGTGGAGATGACCTCTGATCTTCGTTCGGCGCGGGTCTATTTCACCGTCCTCGGCGGAGAGGAGGAGCGTGCTCGTTCCACTGAAGGGCTCTCCCGGGCAGTTGGATTTCTCCGGCGGGAGATAGGCCATCGGCTTAATCTAAGGTATTGCCCTACCTTAAGTTTTTTCTACGATACCTCTCTCCCCAAGGAGGAAAAGCTCTAAGGAGGCTTTGGCTTAGTTATGATCAGGAAGATAATCGACATCATAGATAGGCATAAGAGTTTCACCATCAGCTCCCATTTGAACCCTGACGGTGATTCACTCGGTTCTCAGCTCGCTTTAGGTTTTGCCCTTAGAAAGCTGGGGAAGGAGGTTCGACTCATAAATCACGACCCTGTTCCCAAGCTTTATCAACGGCTCCCCGGTGTCTCGGAGATCGAGGTAAGGGATGAACTTTTCCCTCTTCCTGAGGTCGCCTTCTTCATAGAGTGTGGCTATCAGGAAAGGACGGGTTTTCCTCCTTTTTCCGGTCCCATTGTGGTAAGCATCGATCATCACGAAAAAGGGGGGGATTTCGGCGATATAAGTTGGATTGAACCAACCTCCTCCTCGGTGGGGGAGATGATCTATCAGTTGGTGGTAGAATTAGACATCCCCTTAAGCTACGAGATCGCCTATAACCTTTATACCGCCATCTTCACCGATACCGGCTCCTTCCAGTTCACCAATACCTCAGCCCGCACCTTCGAGGTCTGTAGCAGTTTAGTTAGGGCAGGGGTGAATCCAGCGAAGGTAGCGGAGGATATCTATTATCACAATTCGCCAGGGAAGATCAGGTTGTTGGGAAGGGTGCTTTATCGAATGGGTGAAGAGAATAACGGCGAGATCGCCTGGATCTATCTTCTGAGGAGGGAGATCGATGAGATGGGGCTTTCCCCAGACGAAGGCGATGGTTTCGTCAATTTCCCCCTCTCTTTAGAAGGGGTTAAGGTGGCGATATTCTTCAAGGAGGTGGATAAAGCCCTTTTTAGGATCAGCTTGAGATCGCGGGGTGAGGTGGATGTGGTGAGGATAGCCGACTCCTTCGGTGGCGGAGGGCACAAGAAGGCTGCTGGTTGTTATTTAAAAGGGGAGCTTGATGAGGTGATCACCAGGGTTGTTGGTCGGGTGAAAGAGGTTTTGAGGGAATAATATGGGAGGGAAGAAGGAATATTCCGGGCTCCTCCTCATCGACAAGCCACCGGGGATAACCTCCCATCAGGTGGTGGAGTTTGTAAGGAGCAGCTTCCCGATAACCAAAGTGGGGCATTTGGGTACTCTTGATCCCTTTGCCACCGGTCTCCTTCCTCTACTTCTCGGTAGGGCGACCCGTCTTTCCCAGTTTCTTATGGGAAGGGATAAGGTTTACATCGCCGATATCCGGCTTGGCGAGGCGAGGGATACCTACGATCTCGCTGGAGAACCCATCTCGGAGAGGAGGGAGGTTTCGTTTAAAGAGGAAAGGATAAAGGAGGCGTTATCCCGGTTTCAAGGGAGGATCCTTCAATATCCCCCTCCCTATTCGGCGAAGAAGGTGAAGGGGAAAAAGCTCTATCAATACGCGGCCAAGGGGGAAGAGGTTGAAGTGAAGCCGAAGGAGGTGGAGATCAAGGAGATAGAGCTTCTCAGAACGGAGGGTTCCCTCATAACGATAAGGGTTCATTGCTCCGCCGGGACCTATCTTAGGAGCATCGCCCACGATCTGGGACAGATGCTTGGAGTAGGAGGGTATCTTTCCTCTCTCAGGCGGATCAAGTTCGCTACCTATTCGGTTGTGGAGGCACTTCCTCTCCTGCGGGCAGCGGTTCTCGCCCGGGTGGGAGGCCTTTCTCCTTACCTCATCCCGATGGAGGAACTTCTTCCCGAATTCCCCAAGGTGGTGGTGGATGAGTTGGGAAGGAAACGGGTTCTTTCCGGTTGTGATCTTGGGGCTTCGCTTATCGTCTCTCCTCCCCAGGAGGATGAGCTCGATGCTCCCTATTTTCGCCTCTTCGATAAGAGGGGGGAGCTCCTTGCCCTTGCCACCAGACATACTTCGGAAATGAGTTTCTTCTTTCACCCGAAGATCGTTTTAGGATGAGCGAATCCATATACCTCTTTACAAGTGGTGGATTATGTGTTATATTTAATCTCTAAAAGGGATAAGGAAAGGAGGGACGAGTTAGAAGTGGCGTTAACCAGTAAGGAGAAACAGATGGTAATTTCAAAGTATCAGCTTCATGATAGGGATACCGGTTCGCCGGAGGTCCAGATAGCCCTTTTGACCGAGAGGATAAACCACCTTAATGAACATTTCAAGATCCATAAGAAGGACCACCATTCCCGGCGGGGACTCTTGAAGATGGTGGGACAGAGGAGAAGGCTCCTTCGCTATCTTAATAAAACCGACCCCAGTCGCTACAAGGAATTGATAAAGAAGCTCGGTTTGAGAGGTTGATGCCCTCCGCAACAATGCCTTCATCCATAAATCCTTATGGTATAAGGAGGGTTTAATTTTTTAATGGCTCATCGCAGGGGCGATGGGCTTCTCAAAGTTTAGGAGGAAGATGTGACGATGGAAGAAGGAGTGGAGATAGAGCTATCGGGACGGAAGCTCTCACTCGAGATCGGGAAGGTGGCACGGCAGGCGGATGGATCTGCCTGGCTTCGCTACGGCGATACGATTGTTCTTATAACTGCCTGTGCGGTTAGGGGTAACCAATCGCAAAATGCCGGTTTTCTCCCCCTGATCGTGGATTACCGGGAGTACACCTATTCTGCAGGGAAGATCCCTGGCGGATTTTACAAACGGGAAGGAAGGCCTTCAGAGAAGGAGATACTGACCGCGCGCTTGATCGACCGATCAATCAGACCCCAATTCCCAGAGGGGTACAATAACGAGACCCAGATCATAGGTTATGTTGTCTCTGCTGATCTCGAGAACGATCCCGATTTGATAAGCGTAATCGGCGCTTCCGCTGCCCTTTATCTTTCCCCCCTTCCTTACAATAAGCCTCTGGGAGCTGCTCGGGTGGGGATAGTGGATGGTGAGTTCGTGCTTAATCCCACCCTGTCCCAGCTTGAGGCAAGTCCCCTCGATATGATCGTGGTGGGAAATGAAGCGGGGGTGGTGATGATCGAGCTCGGTGCCTCTGAGGTGAGTGAGCTCACTGTGCTCAAGGCGATCCAGTTTGCGGAAAAGCCGATAAAAGAGATCATTGAGCTACAGAAAGAGCTCTTCAAGAGGTTAAATGTAGAGAAACTACCCTTAGAACCGAGGGAGTTGCCGGAGGAGACGGTGAAGAGGATAGAGGGTAAGTACGGGGCAAAGATCGAGGAGTTGCTCAAGGTTCAGCCGAAGAAGGAGCGATATCTCAAATTCCACGAATTGCTCGATTCCATACTCGCCGAGGTGCCGGAGGAAGACGAGGAGAAAAGGGCAGAGCTAAAGGAGGCGTTCGAGAGAGTGAGGGCGGATATCTTCAGAAGAGGGGTCCTCTCAAATAAGAGGCGTTTCGATGGCAGGGAGTTTGACGACATAAGGACCGTCACCTGCGAGGTGGGGGTACTTCCCAGGACCCATGGCTCAGCCCTGTTTACCCGGGGTGAGACCCAGTCGCTTGCCACCGTCACCTTGGGGACGGAATCCGATGCCCAGCGGATAGACGGGATCGGTGAGGAGTGCACCAAGCGGTTTATGCTCCATTATAACTTCCCCCCCTTCTCTGTGGGCGAGGTCAAGTTTATGCGGGCACCAGGAAGAAGGGAGATAGGGCACGGAGCGCTTGCCGAGCGGGCGCTTTCTCCTCTTATCCCTTCAGAGGAGGATTTCCCTTATACCATCAGGATTGTCTCCGATATCTTAGAGTCGAACGGCTCCTCATCAATGGCTACCGTCTGCAGTGGTTCCCTCGCTCTAATGGACGCTGGTGTCCCTATACGGGAAGCGGTAGCAGGGGTGGCTATGGGTTTGGTGAAGGAGGGCGATGAGTACGCGGTGCTTACCGACATCGCTGGAGAGGAAGACCACTTCGGCGATATGGATTTCAAGATAGCGGGTACGGTAAGGGGGATAACCGCCATCCAGCTCGATATCAAGATCGATCACCTTCCCTATGAGATAATAAAGAAGGCGCTTGACCAGGCGCGAAGAGCGCGGTTGAGCATCATCGAAAAGATGAATATGACCATCGCCTCCCCTCGGGCGAACATATCCGTCTATGCGCCGAGGCTCATTCAGTTCAAGATACCGGTGGAGAAGATCGGTGATGTAATCGGTCCTGGGGGTAAGATGATCCGGACGATCATCGCCGAGACCGGGGTCAAGATCGATATAAACGACGATGGAAGGATAACCATCGCCTCGCCCGATGAGGAGACGGCGAAGAGGGCGCTCCAGATGGTCAAGGAGTTGATAGCGGAACCTGAAGTGGGGAAGACCTATCAGGGTAAAGTGGTTCGGTTGGCTGATTATGGTGCCTTCGTCGAGATAATGCCCGGAGTGGAGGGCCTTCTCCACATATCGGAGGTCGCGAACCACAGGATAACCAACATCCGCCACGAGTTGAAGGAGGGACAGACCATCCTGGTCAAGGTGCTTAGCATCGATGGACCGAATAGGATCAGGTTGAGCAGGAAAGCCCTTCTTGGTCCTCCGAGTAAGAAGCCACACAACCCGCGGGAACCTCGGGGAAGAAGAGAGAATTATCGAAGGAGGTAGTTTCAATCCTCGGAGAGGAATAGTTCGGCGATCTCAACCGCGTTAAGGGCACTTCCCCGCCGTAGGTTATCGGCACTTGCCCAGATCCAGTAAGCGGAGTTATTCCGCTTATCTTTTTTTATCTCGCCTACGATTATCTCGTTTTTCCCCCCTGCCTCTACCGGTCCAGAGGGTTTCTCCCTTCCCTTAGCCAGTTTTATGCTGGGCAGATGGGAAAGCGCCTTTTTAAGCTCGGGGAGGGAGGGAGCTTTCTCCAGGATGAGGAATAAGGAAAGGGCGAAGGAGTGAAATACCGGCACCTGGATGAGCTTTAACGAGATGGGAAGTTCGCTCTTAAGGGCGATGCCTATCTCCTCGAGGATCTCCTCCTCTATCCCTTCTTCTTTGGGAACGGCAGGGAAGATGTTGAAGGCTAACTGTCTGCCAAATATCTCCTTGGGGAGCTCGGCGAAGTTCAGGATTCGCACCGTCTGTTGGTAGAGCTCCTCGAGCCCTTGGGGACCATAGACGGATGCTGGCTGAAAGGCGGTGATCACCGCTTCCCTCAAATGGTATCTGTCAACGATCGGCTTTAAGAGGCTGGCGATGATTATGGCAAGGGGATGGGGGAGGGCGATGAGTTTTTGTTTTTTTATTCGCTCCTCATTCACCCCACTTATCGCAAGAGGAAACCCTTCTTTCGGGCGGAGATAGTGGGAAAGATCGAGGGCGATAACCCCGCTTTTCTTGAGCCAGGGGAGATAACGAGCGGTATCCTCCTCCTTCCCGCAGATGAAGACGAGCTCGACATCGGCGAAGGATTCCTCATTGATCCCGAGGGCAAAGTTCGCCTCCTTCTCCAGCTCGGTTATCGCCTCAGGGACCTCTTCCTCATCGAGTAGGGTAAGAGAGTTTAAGGGGAAGTTTCTCTCAGCGAGGATCTCCCTTAGTTCCTTCCCGATCAAGCTGTTCGAACCCAATACCGCTACCTTAAGTCTTCTCATCTCTTGAGTTCCGCCTCCTCCTCGTTGGCGATGGAGCTGGTCCCTATGTTCGTTCTTGCTCTTCTCAGTAGGGAGATGAGTTTCGTTATTACTCCAGAGCTCGCGTACCCCACCATTACCGAGAGGAAGACAAACTCGGGATAGACCGCAAATAAGGAGAAAACAAAGGCGATCACCAACAGTAATGAATAGGATCTTTTTGCCCGTAGGTCAAGGTCCTTGAAGCTGCGATACCGAACCTTGCTCACCATAAGAAGGGATAAGGAATATACGAGGATCATCAGAAAGAAGGAGTAAAAGGAGCTCGGCGTTTCCGGATGGTAGAAGAGGATGATCGAGGCAATAACGCAGGCAGCGGTCGGTATAGGAAGTCCTACGAAGTATCTCCTCTCCGCCACCCGCGATTGGATATTGAACCGGGCGAGCCGGGCAGCGCCGGTTGCCACGAAGACAAAGGCAGCGGTCCAGCCCACTCTCCCAAATATATGGAGACTGTAGGAGTAGACGATGACCGCCGGGGCTACCCCGAAGGAGACGAGGTCGGCTAAGGAGTCGAACTCAACCCCGAAGGGAGAGGTGGTTTTGGTTAAGCGAGCGATCCTTCCATCGAGGGAATCGAGGATGAAAGCGATGCCGATAAACGCTGCCCCTAAGGAAAACCGCCCTCGAAACGCAGAGATTATCGAGGCGAAGCCGAAAAGGAGGTTTGTCATCGTGAACAGGCTGGGGAGGATGTAGATGCCACGACGGAACCTCTCCTTCCTCGTCCTTTTGGTTTTAGAGGGGGTTCTCAATTTAGTTCTCCGATTATCGTTTCCCCTGCCTTTACCTTATCCCCGACCTTGACCAGAAGGCTTGCTTCCCTGGGTAGGACGAGTTCTACCCGGGAGCCGAATTTTATCATCCCTATCCGCTCCCCTGCTTTCACCTCGTCCTCCACCTTCTTCCAGAAGCTTATCCTCCTCGCAATGACCCCGGCTATCTGGGTTAACTCGATCCTTCTGCTTCGAGAGACAAGGGTTATTCTATGTTGTTCGTTCTCACTTCCCGCCTCAGGGCGGAAGGCAGGGTGAAATCTTCCCTTCTTGTACTCGCTGTCGGTGATCTTTCCGGAGATGGGGGAGCGGTTTATGTGGACATCAAAAAGTCGCATAAAGATGCTTACCTTCTTCTCATCCCCCTCCTCCCCCGCTTCCACCAC